>NZ_BCBP01000146.1:0-2126 GCF_001753955.1 Pseudomonas sp. NBRC 111139 | reverse complement strand
AGTGGTCAGCGGTACGTCGTACTCAGTAGCCACGGACGCATTGCCGCTTGGGTCGGTCTGCACCAGGCTCAACTGCTCGCCCGGCTGCGCGGCTGGGGCGAGGTCGATCAGGAAGGTGCCGTTGGCACCGACCACACCCGTGCCGATCACGGTGCCATTGGCATCGCGCACTTCGACAGTGGCACCCGGTTCGCCGCGACCGCTCAGGGCCGTGCCACCTGGGCCGACCAGGATGTCGGTGACCGCATCGGGCCGTGTGATGTCCGGCGAATCGAATTGCAATGGGGCAGAGCTGTTACCGGCGGCATCCACCAAGCGCACGTCGAGTGCTTCACCATTGGCCTGGGCAGGCGACAGGGTGAGGTTGAACAGGCCGTCGGCACCTACGACACCAGTACCGATGACAGTACCGCCGGCATCGCGCACCTGCACGGTGGCACCGGGCTCGCCGCGACCGGTGAAGGTGACGCCATCGGCCAGGGCCAGGTCAGTCGGTTGTGCTGGCGGCAGCAAGTCGGCCGAGGTGACCGAGCCCGGTTGGGATATGTTGCCGGCGGCATCGGTGAGGGTGACTTGCAAGGTGCTGCCGTCGTTCACGGCAGGGTCCAGGGTGACGGTGAAGGTGCCATCTGCAGCGACGTTGCCAGTCGCAAGGATGTTGCCGGCCGCGTCACGCACCTGCACGGCAGTGCCGGCTTCGCCTCGACCGCTGAGCTGGCTGCCGGCAAGGCCGATCACCAGATTGGTCGGTGCTTCAGGCGGGGTGGTATCGCCGCCATCGATGTCTGGGGCGGTGACCGAGCTGGCAACGGAAGTATTGCCAGCGGCATCGGTCGCCGTGGCCTGCAGTACTTCGCCATCAACTTGTGGCGGATTGAGGTTGAGGCTGAACACGCCGGTCGGGCCGACCAAAGCAGTGCCTAGTTCGGTGCCGTCGGCAGCCACGATGCGCACAGTACTGCCCGGTTCGGCACGGCCGGTGATAACGCTGCCGTCCGCGCTCACGGCCAGTTCGGTCGGTGCGGCAGGGGCGGTGATATCAGGTGCGGTGATCTGGGTAGGCAGCGAGGAAAGGCCGCCGTCATCGATGGCGACCACGTCCAGCAGTTCGCCATTGGACTGGGCCGGGTCAAGGGTGACGGCGAAGCTGCCGTCGGGGCCAGCCACCACAGTGCCAATCAACGTGCCGTTGGCATCATGCACTTCCACACGGCTGCCGGCCGGCGCGGTACCGGTGAGGGTGGTGCCATCAGCATTGATGGCCAGATTGCTCGGGCTGTCGGGCGCGGTGGTCAGTGGTACATCGTACTCGGTAGCCACCGAAGCATTGCCGCTTGTGTCGGTTTGCACCAGGCTCAACTGCTCGCCCGGCTGCGCCGTCGGATCCAGATCGATCAGGAAGGTGCCATTGGCTCCCACAACCCCCGTGCCGATCACTGTGCCACTGGCATCACGCACTTCGACAGTGGCGCCGGGTTCGCCGCGACCGCTCAGGGCCGTGCCACCTGGGCCGACCAGGATGTCGGTGACCGCCTCGGGCGGTGTGATATCCGGGGCTGTGAACTCCAGCGGTATCGAACTGTTGCCGGCGGCATCCACCTGGCGGATGTCCAGGGCTTCGCCGTTGGCCTGGGCAGGCGACAGGGCAATGCTGAACAGGCCGTCGGCACCGACGGCACCGGTGCCAATCAGGTTGCCGGCAGCATCGCGCACCTGCACGGTGGCACCGGGCTCGCCGCGACCGGTGAAGGTGACGCCATCGGCCAGGGCCAGGTCAGTCGGTTGTGCGGGCGGCAGCAAGTCGGCCGAGGTGACCGAGCCCGGCTGCGATACGTTGCCGGCGGCATCGGTGAGGGTGACTTGCAAGGTGCTGCCGTCGTTCACGGCAGGGTCCAGGGTAATGACGAAGGTGCCATCTGCAGCGACGGTGCCAGTCGCGAGGATGTTGCCTGCCGCGTCACGCACCTGCACGGTAGAGTCGGTTTCGCCGCGACCGCTGAGCTGGCTGCCGGCAAGGCCGATCACCAGATTGGTCGGTGCTTCAGGCGGGGTGGTATCGCCGCCATCGATGTCTGGGGCGGTGACCGAGCTGGCAACGGAAGTATTGCCAGCGGCATCGGTCGCCG
>NZ_BCBP01000145.1:0-1170 GCF_001753955.1 Pseudomonas sp. NBRC 111139 | reverse complement strand
TGACCAACAAAGACGGTCTGCCGATCAATAACCACAGTGCATTGACCTTCACGCTGAGCGACGGCAAAACCGTCATCACCGTGCCGGCCAACGGTACCGTGGGTACTGCTACCGTGACTGCCCCGGACAACGTCTACGTCGGCACCAACGACCCTGTGATCAAATCGATCGCTACCGTTGAAGGCGCAGATGTCGGCAAGTTCGAACAACTGACACTCGACAAGACCCCGGTCAGCACTACCGTCACCGACGAGCCTGGTACCCCAGGCAACCCGGGCGGCAGCAACGAAGGCGACCTGGTCAAGGTCACTATCACGGCCGACCAGACTTCGGTGGCCGAGAACGTCAAGCCGACCTTCACCGTGCACATCAACACCGCTCTGGCTCACGACCTGGTCGTGACCCTGAGCAACAATGCCCAGGTCACCATCAAGGCCGGCGAAACCAGCGCGCCATACACCCACGCTGCTCAGGGTGATGACGTTTACAACGACGCTGGCCAGATCAGCCTGGGCATCACGTCTGCTGTGGATGTAGACGGTCGCACCTTCGAAAACCTGGAGCTGGGCGGTGCCGCGAAGGTGGATGTCACCGACACCACCGACGAAGTAGTGGCCAAGCTGACTGCCACCCCTTCGGTCACCGAAGGCGGCGAGATCACTTACACCATCACGCTGACCAACAAAGACGGCTTGCCGATCAATAACCACAGTGCATTGACCTTCACGCTGAGCGACGGCAAAACCGTCATCACCGTGCCGGCTAATGGCACCGTGGGTACTGCCACTGTCACTGCCCCGGACAACGTCTACGTTGGCACCAACGACCCTGTGATCAAATCGATCGCAACCGTTGAAGGTGCGGATGTCGGCAAGTTCGAGCAACTGACACTCGACAAGACCCCGGTCAGCACGTCGGTCACCGACGAGCCGGGCACCCCAGGCAACGAAGGCGATCTGGTCAAGGTCACCATCACAGCCGACCAGACCTCGGTGGCCGAGAACGTCAAACCGACCTTCACCGTGCACGTCAACCAGCCGCTGGCCCACGACCTGGTCGTGACCCTGAGCAACAACGCCCAGGTCACCATCAAGGCTGGCGAAACCAGCGCGCCGTACACCCACGCTGCGCAAGGCGATGACGTCTACAACGATGCTGGCCAGATCAGCC
>NZ_BCBP01000143.1:0-3818 GCF_001753955.1 Pseudomonas sp. NBRC 111139 | reverse complement strand
CCTTAGGCAGCACCAACGCGCTGCATATTTTCAAAGGTCTGGCGTGACACGCAACAATCAAAGACATCTAGCCCCTCGCAAAGCTCTTAGAGCCTTCAAATATCGTTCAATTCAGCCCATGCATCATACGAATAATTATCATCAACTTTTTCAAACGAAACACCCTTCAAGCCAGTTGCCGCCGACTTGAACCTCTCACTACAAAACAGCTCTAAGGTTTCTTGACATCTAAAAATATCCGACTGCAGCTCTGGGGAAACCACAAACCTACTTATAGCATCAATATTCACCGCCCCCGTATAAATATGACTTTCAATTTCGAGACCGGTCTCCAGGTCCTTGGATGTTTCGAATACCGACTCAATCTTATCCAGAGCCGCTAAACTTTCACCAGGAAGAAAAATGAAAAACTCCCCTTTCCTAGACTGCTCCTTATAGGTTATCTCCAAAGGAATAGCCTTATACTTCCCCCCAATCTCATCGCAAACCTCTAAAAATTTTTTCGAAACATAAGTATCACCGATGCTGTAGTAATCAAACTCCAGATCCGACAACTCCATTTCAAGCCCGGACAGCTTTAAAACATATTTTTTTGTTATATTTAGCCCCAGCGGACTTGGCTCAAACGGATCCCATTCAAACTCACTACAATTAAAAAAACCTGACAACACGATTGGGCAGCCACTGCCCTGCGGGTCATAGCGTAAAACGTAATAATTGGAACCACTCACAAAAGCCTCCCAGTGATCGCATCCACTACAAAGTATTATTCTCCAGTCTTTCTTTCGCGAAACTCTGGATTTTACCTATACCTAATACCAATTGCGTATCAGAAACCTTACCAGCCCTAAAGGCGTCATTCAAAGCAGAAATCTTAGACTCAATGACCTTAGTATATTTAGCATGACTTGACCAATGCCCTGGCAGATCAATGTTTTGCGTTAGCTTCCTACTACCCGGCAAAAATATACCATTGGATGCACCATCATCATTAAAGCCCATTGACCGAAGCCTGTTAAACATTTTTTCGTAACGAGGCTTTTTCATTATTTCTTCGGGGATTAAATGATGATTAGCCACTCCATCCCCCTTTCTGGCCCCATGTTATTACCCAGTTTCGTAGAGCACCACCCCAGCGGATCGATTTCTTGGATAGGATTTTCAGCGTACGAATATATATTCAAGCCACCTGCCAAGCCTATGGGGTCCTGAGTCAAAAATCGGCCAACCTTAGGATCATAGAATCTGAAAGTGTTGTAATGCAGTCCGGTTTCGACATCAAAGTATTGGCCTTGGAAGCGTAGATTCTGCTCAACCTTATTAACAGGCAGTTGCTCTACAGCCCCCCAACAACGGTACGTCGCCTGCCAAATGATCTGCCCGTCACTGTCCGTCAGCTCCAACGGCGTGCCAATCTGGTCCGTATGGAAGTAATAGACCTTCTGCCCTTCCCCTTCAACCTGATCAACCCGCGCCAACGGCGCATAGCTACCCGGCTCGTACAGGTACAGAATGTTCTGCCCAGGCGTTTCCTCCCGCAGCATCCTCAGCCCCTGCCAAAGAAAGCGTTTCTGCTCGGCCTTGCCATTGATCTCCGACTGCTTGGCCACCCGCCGTCCGAGGCTGTCGTACCGGTACTCGCCTCGGCTTTCCAGCTTGCCGTTAACCAACGTCTCCGCCCGCACCAGCCGGTTCTCGCAGTCATAGTTAAAACTCTGCAACTTGCTATGCCCCGAGCGCTTCTCGACCAGATTGCCCCACGGGTCGTAGCGGTACTCCTGATCCCGCCACTGTTTGATGCGGTTGTCCTTGACCTTGTCGAACTGCCGCGCATTGAAGTCCAGGCGGTTGGCTGCCGGGTCGTAGCGGAATTCCTCGCTGCCGATCAGCGAACCGGTATCGCGACTGCGCAACTGGCCGTTGGCTTCGTACTCGTACTTGATCTCGCCACGCAGCTTGTCGAGGGTACGCACCAGTTCACCGGCCGGGTCGTACTGGTAACGGCGGTGGATCGGGTTGTAGGCGTGCTCGACCAGCAACGAGGTATTGATGCCGGTGTTGTGCACCTGCGAAAGCTTGTCGGCCGGCAAGGTCGAGGCAAACTGCCAGGCCTTGCGCCCCATGGCGTCATAACCGAAGCAACTGGTGAGCTTGCCCTGGGTGCGGTACACCTCACGATGCAGGTCATTGCGCTCCATGTCGCTGATCACCTGGCCGTCCAGGTTCGCTGGTGCAGGTGTCCGCTGCCGTATTACAAGTAGTTGGACTTTCGATCATCCGTCGGGGCGTACTGGTGACGGCGATGGATCGAATTGTAAGCGTAGTCTACCAGCAGCGACGTTAACGCCGAGGCGGTTGGAGATCTTATCGCTGTTCAATTCAAGCGAACAACCGGGATGACTCCGGTTGCTTAGTATAATTCATTCGAAATACCATTAGGAAAATCCTGAATAATCTCTTTTGGCACAGAGCGTAGAACGGGCGCTCTCAATAGACTTCATTAAATGTTTTGCTGGCCCCACTTAAAGGCAGCAGGACCAGAAGAACACACTTGCTGTTAAAGATTAAACTTGGATTTCGGTCTAAATATTGAAATGCTCTTTCACGTCTTTGTCGCCCATAGGGGAATAGGATGGATAATCACACTTACTTCCTGCCAAAGAGCTCTCATTATCAAAAATATCAACAAGCTTGACATTATCGGCTACACCGTACACATACCTCACCGACTCTTGTTTTGACGGCCTATAATCTAAATCGTGAGCAACAATTCTCCAGTCACCCTCAGCTTTACGATCAAAAAGCGAATAAGAATCTAATATGACAGGGTCACCTAAGCGCTTGAAAGAAAGTGAATCAACCGCTGGGACATTAAGAACCTTGTCAAAAATCTCCACTACATGGCCAAGGCTATTTTGGGTTATAATGCGACCAACCCCATATTTTTTGGAGTCTAAAGCAAAGCAAAATATATCCCCGCTTTTTATTTTTTTATAACTTGTTTTGATCTTTTTGTCCCACTCATAAACCTCAAGTGACGTCATCCGCAACCTCCTTTCAATGCAGCAGTTTTCTTGGCGAAATTACTTTCGAAATTAGCTTGGCGAGCTGGAGCTCTCGTAGTATTTGCATGATCATATGAGTTGATCTTGTTTCCGCGATTTTTATGTGAGATCTCTTCGCCTACTATGCCAGTTTTTGTCTCATAGTGTTCAATATAGGCCTGTTCAAAACCTCGTGCTTCCCCATAGGTAATATTTTTGTCAAGAGGCTCCATCCTCGCCCCAGGGCTTAGTCTGTTACTGCCAGCATGCTCTGCTCTACGTCGTGATAGATCATCAGTGATTCCCACATAATAGGGTTTATCACTCCCCTTATCAAACAAGCCATAAACATTATACCCCGGCGCTTGTTCGTGGACCCAGCCAAGAGGGTCGATCCAAGTGACCGGATTAGGTGTGTACCTATAAAGATTATCACTACCATCCAACCCAATTGGATCTTGCGAGATAAATCTCCCTACTCCCGGATCATAATAACGAAAAGTATTGTAATGGAGATTAATCTCTTTATCGAAATATTGCCCTTGCAGCCGCAAATTTTGCTCAGTGATATCCACCACAAGTTCATCGATTTCGGCCCATGAGCGATACGTCGCCTGCCAAACGATCTGCCCGTCACTGTCCGTCAGTTCCAGCGGCGTACCAATCTGGTCAGTATGGAAGTAATAGACCTTCTGTCCTTCCCCTTCAACCTGATCAACCCGCGCCAACGGCGCATAGCTACCCGGCTCGTACAGGTACAGGATGTTCTGCCCA
>NZ_BCBP01000142.1:0-4729 GCF_001753955.1 Pseudomonas sp. NBRC 111139 | reverse complement strand
CTGCACTTCGCCGTCGGGCTTGCGTTCCAGCGTGGTGGTCTGGTTCAGCGCATCGGTCACCGCGACCAGGTGCTGGCCAACCCGTTCCTCCACGCTCCGATTTTTAACGAAAAAACGCGCAAAGCCTCAAGAATCAGTTAATTAGGGAATTCTCCAGCGCAATAAATATCAAATAACTTTTTCACCCACTCAACATCACACACCTTAGATATCGACTCAGCCACCAGCCCTATATCATCCGAAATATATCCTGCAACATCCGAGCTATTAACCAACCCGTATACTTTCTTAAACACATACTCTCGCATATCACTTACACCCTCTTCATCGCTTTCAGATGAGTACTCGATTTTTTTTAATTCCTCAAATGCAGCGATCCATGCGGAGTCGAAGACATCGTCATCACGCCTGTCTAATGCTTCATCCCAATCATTCACACTAGACACAACAGCCTCAAAAAAACCATCCCGCTGAATTATACACTTCAAATCATCCAAAGATTCTATTTTCATCTTAGCCCACCCTCTTTAAGCCAATTTTCTATTAAATCGACCGCTGCGCGCGGCGTCACATTTTCACCAAGAACATGGGCTCCGTTCGGCGAAACGACATCAACTTTGATATGATCCAAATCTTTATAAGCCTCACGATATGCCGCAAAAAGTTGATCATCTGTACCTGGGAAATCGCCTTGCCGAGGCCCGACCGGTCCTCTTTCTGCCTCATGTAGAAGCCAATGTTCATGCTCTGGGTTTTCACCTTTAGGGAATAGTGTTGGCCGCGTTTTATCAGATCTAGAAACGGCGAAAGGTCTACCTTTCGACTTTCGCACCGATGGCACATGATGTCCAGATTTGCTCACCCCCATACCTTTCTTCTCGCACCAACCCCAAGGATCAACTCCTGTGAAGGGGCTGGAAACATAACGATAGAGATTGAATCCTCCATCCAAACCTATCGGATCTTGTGTAACAAAGCGCCCAAGCTCACAATCGTAGTAGCGAAACGTATTGTAATGCAGCCCTGTTTCTTGATCAAAGTATTGGCCTTGGAAGCGCAGATTCTGCTCAACCTTACTAACGGGCAGTTGCTCT
Source organism: Pseudomonas sp. NBRC 111139 (assembly GCF_001753955.1). Classification (NCBI taxonomy): domain Bacteria; kingdom Pseudomonadati; phylum Pseudomonadota; class Gammaproteobacteria; order Pseudomonadales; family Pseudomonadaceae; genus Pseudomonas; species Pseudomonas sp. NBRC 111139. The sequence continues at coordinate 3,635 of NZ_BCBP01000142.1, read as the reverse complement.
ACCGCCCCCCACGAGCGATACGTTGCCTGCCAAACACTCTCACCCTCGCTATCCGTCAGCTCAAGCGGCGTCCCAATCTGATCCGTATGGAAGTAATAGACCTTCTGCCCTTCCCCTTCAACCCGATCAACCCGCGCCAACGGCGCATAGCTACCCGGCTCGTACAGGTACAAGATGCTCTGCCCTGGCGTTTCCTCCCGCAGCATCCTTAGCCCTTGCCAGAGGAAGCGCTTCTGCTCGACCTCACCATTGATTTCAGCCTGCTTGGCTATTCGCCTCCCCAAGCTGTCGTAACGATACTCGCCTTGGCTTTCCAGCTTGCCATTGACCAACGTCTCCGCCCGCACCAGCCGGTTCTCGCAGTCATAGCTGAAGTACTGCAGCTTGCTGTGCCCCGAGCGCTTCTCGATCAGGTTGCCCCACGGGTCGTAGCGGTACTCCTGATCCCGCCACTGTTTGATGCGGTTGTCCTTGACCTTGTCGAACTGCCGCGCATTGAAGTCCAGGCGGTTGGCTGCCGGGTCGTAGCGGAATTCCTCGCTGCCGATCAGCGAACCGGTATCGCGACTGCGCAACTGGCCGTTGGCTTCGTACTCGTACTTGATCTCGCCACGCAGCTTGTCGAGGGTACGCACCAGTTCACCGGCCGGGTCGTACTGGTAACGGCGGTGGATCGGGTTGTAGGCGTGCTCGACCAGCAACGAGGTATTGATGCCGGTGTTGTGCACCTGCGAAAGCTTGTCGGCCGGCAAGGTCGAGGCAAACTGCCACGCCTTGCGCCCCATGGCGTCATAACCGAAGCAACTGGTGAGCTTGCCTTGGGTCCGGTACACCTCGCGGTGCAGGTCATCGCGCTCCATGTCGCTGATCACCTGGCCGTCCAGGTTCAGCTGGTGCAGGTGGCCGCTGCCGTAATACAGGTGATTGACCTTGCGCCCATCCGGCAGGGTCAGCGTGGTCAGGTTGCTGAGCGGGTCGTACTCGTAGGCTAGCGTCCCTTCGGGGGTGATTTCTTGGGTCAGCCGGCCGAGCAGATCGTAGGTGTACTCAAGCTTTTCTTCTGTGATCCCAAGCTGCTTGCCGATCCCGGTCGGTTGCCGCTCGATGCTCAGCAGCCGGTCGCCGTCGTCGTAGACGAAGTCTTGCCGCGCATCGCTATTGAGCTTGGCAATCAAACGGCCAATGGCATCACGCTCAAAGAGCGTATGGCGCTCGGGCCGCTCGGCATTTTCGCCATAGCCAATCTCATCCAGTCGTGTGAGATGGCCACCGACGTCGTAGCTGAAACGCCGGGTCAGGTTATCCACCCGCACTTCTTCGCTCAGCCGGTCCGAAGTGTCGTAGGCAAAGCTGTACGTGGCGTTGTTTTCGTTGACCAGCGCGGTCAGGCGAATGGCCTTATCGTACTCGTAGCGAACCCGCTGGCCCTTGGCATCCTGGCGGCTGCTCGGCAGGCCACGGGCCGTGCGCATCAGGCGGGTGGTCTGGCCCTTGCCGTCGGTGTGGCTGAGCACCTGACCGTAGACGTTGTAGGTAAAGCTTTCCGTGGTGCCGTCCGGGTGGCTGATGCGCAGCACTTCACCGTCGGGCTTGCGCGCCAGCGTGGTGGTCTGGTTCAGCGCATTGGTCACCGCCACCAGGTGCTGGCGTTCGTCATAGCGGTAGTACGTACTCTTGCCCGAGCAGTCCTGGTAGCGCTCGACCTGGGCCAGGGTGTTCCACCACAGGTACTTGGACTTGTAGGTCGCATCGATGATGGTGTGCGGCAGGCCGTCATCGCTGTTCAGGTACTCGGTCATCTGGCCGAGGGCATCGAATTCGGCGAGCAGGTTGCCCTTGTCGTCGTAACGCGCTCGCCAGGTGCTGCCATCCGGGTAGCTGACCTGGGTCACCAGCGTGGTCAGGTGGTGATATTCGTAGGTGGTCTTGCGGCCCAGCGGGTCGGTCTCTTCGAGCAAGCGGGAGAATTCGTCGTACTTGAATTGCAGGCGGTTACCGTCCGGCAAGGTCAGGCCAACCATATTGCCGTGTTCGTCAAGCTCGATGGCGTAACGCTCGCCGCCATAGTCGCGGCTGGCGACCACGCGGTGGTCGGCGTTGTACTGCACTTCCAGCTCGCGGCCGAGCACGTCGGTGGCCCAGCTGGTGCGGCTATCGAGGTCGTAGCGGAAGTGGTAGTGCTCGCCGTCGCTGGTCCAGTGCTCGACCACACGTGCCTTGTCGCCCAGGGTTTGCCAACGGTAGTGGCAGCCCAGCCCCAGCGCGTTGCTGTGGGTCACCATCAGGCCGTCGGCGTAGCTGAAGCTGCGCACGGTGTCGCCGTTGCGGTTGATCACCGCGCTCAGCTGGCCGTGTTCGTCGTAGCGGTACTGGGTAAGCGTTTCCACCGCTTCGTTGTTCACCACGCGCTTGATGTCGGTCAGGCGGCCCAGCGGGTTGTCGTAGTGCAGGTGCACGCGGGTGCCGCCGGTGGCGCTGATGTCGGTCAGTGTGCCGTCGGGCGTGCGGGTGAAGTGCAGGAAGTGGCCGAGGACGTTCTCGATACGCTGCAGCGGCACTTCGGTGTTGGTGTCTGGCACTTCGCCGAAGTAGAAGAACAGGTTATCGAGGGTCTGCAGGATGTAGTGGCCACCCTCGGTACACACCAGGTACACCTGCTCGTGCGGGTTGTAGATGCGCTGCCCCGGTTGCAGGGTCACGAACGGGACTTCGCGGCCCTGGTTGTCGGTGAGGTAGATGAATGCCCCCTGGCGGCGCAGGCTCTGCTCCCAGGGCAGCACCCAGCCGCGGCCGAGTACGCTGTCGACCGTCAGGTCGCTGGCGTAGAAGCGCGACCACTCGATCGGCATCAGGCCCGGCAGGCTGAAGTCGATTTCATCGGGGATCAGCTTGCGGCCCGTCGTGAGGTCGACGGGGTTGCCGACCAGGCCGCCGATAGCCTTGCGGGCCACGGGTTCGACCACGTAACGGCTGGCCACCTCACCGGCGACGAAGCCGGCCGTGAACTTCAGCGCGCAAGGCATGACGGCTTTCATGCCGGCCTGGGTACCCGCCTTGATCAGCTGGGCGATACCGCCTGCGGCACCGGCGATGGCCATCAGCACATCCACGGTGGTGCGCAGCCACTCCGGGACTTCATCGTCCACGGGCAGGTAACGGTAGGTGCCGCCGCCGATGATGACGTTGTCCGAACCACCGGAAATGGTGGCGCCGCAGGTCAGCTTGTCGCCCTTGCGCGCGGCGGCGACGCTGTTGATGAAGACGTTGGTCGAGCCTTCGGCAATCTGCACCGGCCCTGGGTGCTTGTCGCAGGCACCGATGCTTTTTTCGACGCGGGCGGCCTTGCGGCTGTTGATGAACACGTTGGGTGAGGCAGTGGTTATCGTCCCTGAGGGGGACGAGAACATACTGCCTATCGCCTCTCCGGCGGCGGTCAGCAAGCTGCCCCCGATGCCGGCTGCGAGGCCGGCCAGCAAGGCCACGCCGAACCCGCAGGTGAACGTGGCGATGGCCACCGTGGCCACCAGCGCAATCCCCAGGGCGGCCCCGATCAGGAAGCCCCCCAGCGCGCTGGTGTGCGATATCTCGTCGCCGAACCTGGCCGCTTCGAACATGAGGGGTTACTCCTGTTCGCC
>NZ_BCBP01000141.1:0-2017 GCF_001753955.1 Pseudomonas sp. NBRC 111139 | reverse complement strand
GTATGCGCTCCATAGACCCCATATTCAACTGACCTCTCCGTATCCCGGATGCTGGGCTCCCTATTTTCCCGTGGAGTTCCGTCATGATGCGTCCCGACGCCAAAGTGCAGAAGGTCTATCTCTACCCAAAGCCCGTCGACTTCCGCAAATCCATCAATGGACTGGCCGCGCTGGTCGAGCTGGACATCAAGGTGGAGGTGTTCAACCCGGTGCTGTTCGTGTTCCTCAATCGCACGCGCAGCCAGGTCAAGATTCTCTACTGGGAGCGCAATGGCTTCTGCCTGTGGCTCAAGCGACTGGAAGCCGAGCGTTTCAAGACCAAACCCGATGCCGGTGACGAAGCCATCGAACTGACGGTCGACGAACTGAACTGGCTGCTCGACGGTATCGACCTGTGGCGTAACCGTCCGCATCAGGTTCTGACGCCGCGTTACGTGGCCTGAGCCGGTATAATCCGGCGCCATGAAATTTGGCGCCGACAACCTTCCCGACGATCCCGTCCTGCTCAAGGCTCTGATTCTGCAGTTGCAGGAAGAGAACGCCTTGCTGCGCCACAAGCTGTTCTCGCCCAAGTCCGAGCGCAGCCCTGAAGACGCCGACTCGCCGCAGTTGGCCATGTTCAACGAGGTCGAAGAGCTGATCGAAGCGGCCGCTGCGCCAAGCGAAGCCGAAGCCGAAGCCAAAGAAGTCGTTGCGCCGGTCAAGCGCCGTGGCAAACGCAAGCCGCTGCCGGCCAACCTGCCGCGTATGGAGGTCATCCATGAGCTGCCCGAGCACGAGCGCACCTGCGCCTGCGGTTCCTGCAAGCAGGTGATCGGCGAGGAGACCAGCGAGCAGCTGGAGATCATCCCGATGCAGGTGCGGGTCATCCGCCACATCCGCAAGACCTATGCCTGCAAGGCCTGTGAAACCGCGCCGGTCACCGCCGATAAACCGGCACAACTGATCGAGAAGAGCCTGGCCAGCCCCAGCGTGCTGGCGATGCTGCTGACCACCAAGTACGCCGACGGCATTCCGCTGTACCGCTTCGAAAAGATGCTCAGCCGCCACGGCGTCGACATCCCACGGCAGACCCTGGCGCGTTGGGTGATCCAAAGTGGCGAGCAACTGCAACCGCTGCTCAACCTGATGCGCGACAAGCTGCTGGACTACCCCGTGCTGCACTGCGACGAAACGCGCTTGCAGGTGCTGCATGAACCGGGGCGCGACCCCTCGGCACAATCCTGGATGTGGGTGCAAAGCGGTGGGCCGCCGGACAAGCCGGTGATCCTTTTCGACTACACAGCCAGCCGCGCGCAGGAGGTGCCGCTACGCCTGCTCGATGGCTACCGCGGCTACCTGATGACCGACGACTACGCCGGCTACAACGCCGTGGCTGCACGCGACGGCATCGAACGCCTGGGCTGCTGGGCGCATGCGCGACGCAAGTTCGTCGAAGCCCAAAAGGTGCAGCCCAAGGGCAAGACTGGGCGTGCCGACGTGGCGCTGAGCCTGATCAACAAGCTCTACGGCATCGAGCGTGACCTGAAGGACGCTGACCATAGCGAACGCCTCGACGTCCGCCAGCAACGCAGCCAGCCCCTGATCGACCAACTCAAGGCCTGGCTGGACAAAACCCAGCCGCAGGTCGCTGGGCAGACGGCCCTGGGCAAGGCGGTAAACTACTTGGCCAGAAACTGGAGCAGGCTGGTGCGCTACATCGAAGGCGGGCATCTACCGATCGACAACAACCGCGCCGAGAACGCCATCCGTCCCTTCGTCATCGGCCGCAAGAACTGGCTGTTCAGCGACACGCCGAAAGGCGCTACCGCCAGCGCGCAGATCTACAGCCTGATCGAAACTGCCAAAGCCAACGGGCAAGAGCCTTACGCCTGGTTGCGCCACATCCTTGAACGCCTGCCGACTGCCAGTAGCGTCGAGGATTACGAAGCGCTGCTGCCGTGGAACAGCTCGCCAGCTTCTGCCTCTGCTTCCTGAAAAAACCCGTCCGCCAGGACGGGGTTTATGGAGCGGTTAC
>NZ_BCBP01000140.1:0-2307 GCF_001753955.1 Pseudomonas sp. NBRC 111139 | reverse complement strand
TTCCTTCTTGTGGTTGTTTTGGAAGGACGCCAGTAAAGCGATGTTGGGTCAGGGAGCGACAGTCAGGAGAGTCCTATGGAACCAAAGGAAAATCACACAATGGCAGTAGGACTCCCCCTACAAAATGCCCCGTACGCCGTTATTTCCCAACCTGATAGTGGGGGTAGTACTCGAGGGTAAAGCCACCATTGAACTCGGCTGACGTGTTGTTGCAGAGGTTGATGACCGTATCGATTGCCGTGCGCAAACACGGCTCGGTCCATCCAGCGTCAACTGAGAAGGACTCGCCAGCCAGATACAGCCCTGAGCGCGCACTCAGGTCTCGGTTGTATTTCATCAGGTTTACAGCATCAAAGTAGGTACCTGCCCTATACAACTTCGCGCACCCGAGCGCGTTTCGGTCTGTGATCCAACGCTGTATGCAAATATTTCGAGTATCGATGTAGGACGAAATAGCCTCACCCACGTTGGTGCAGCGTAGAAGGATCCGATCGAGCTCCTTCAGGCATTTGGTCGCCAACTCCTCATCAGAGAAGGCAGCCAACTTGGTCGCGTCATCCTCCCAGGTATAACTGAGAAGAATGCAGTCATCTGGATAGCTATCGTTGTACCGATAGGCATAGACATCGTGCACAAAGCTATCGGTAATCAGAATTTGCGGCATCGGCTTCTGGTCTAGGAAACTTTTCTTCAGCGGTGCATAGACCTTGCAGCTGGTCTCCCAATGGGCATGTTTCCAGGCATCGATAATCGGCTGCGGCAACATCTGGCGGGTGAAACCGCTGAGGTTGATGTTGGTTTCGATCAGCCATGACGGAGTGGTTATGATCACGCTGTCGAAGTCTTCATACTCGGTGCTCTCGTGGAATGGATCACTGCATCGCCAACGATATCCGACCCGAACACGGCCATCTTCCAGCTTCTGCACCGCGCACACTGACGTGTCTGTCAGCAGACCATCATTTGTTTTCAGAAGATGTTCATACAGCGAGATCCCACCTATGCCGACGTCAAGGTACAAAAGGCTTTCGTCGAGGGCCGAAAGTCCGATATAAGCTGGCCCTTGAAACGGCAATCCCCTGCTATCTGGGACATTGTCTGCTTCAAGATGAGGTGCCGCGTAAGGCACACCTCTTGAATCCACACGGCCATGCACCAACTGCAAATGGCTGCTGAAGCCAAAGATTGCCGTACGTAGCGGGTACAAGCAGCAAACATCATAAAATGCCCCCCAGCTGCCGTCGCCAATACCGATTGCATAGAAAATGGCTGATTCATCACTGCTCATGCCCAAACCGCCAAAGTCACCGGGGTTTTCAGGGTCCCAGGCAGCAAGGGCGGGCAAACTCACCAAATCCCTGAACGACAATCGATGATAGCGTTCGACGATGTCCCGCCATATCGACTCCCAGCTTGACGTGCCATAGACCGTGGCAACATGTTCAGCAAATTGCTGAGCAAAATTGCGCCATTTCTCATAGACCTGTTGCAAGACAGCCGAAGGGGGTGGTGTTTCGCCTGACGGATTACGCCAAACCAAAAGACTCGGGTCACCGTCCCCCTCTAATTGACCTTCGCGAAGATAAATCCCCGTGGCATTCACCCAAGGTGTACCTGGATTGGGGAAATCAGAAATCCGCAGCTCGAACAGCTCTGCGTAATAGGCCATAAGCGAGCGACCGTCTTTAGGCGACTCTCCAGTCCTATTGAAAAACGGCATGCGCATGGCCCCCATTTCAAAAGGGGTTGCAGGTTGCTTGTGGTTTGCTGAGCTGTTCACGACCGTCAGGTGTCGCCCGCCTACACGCCGGGACTGCTCAATCAAGGTGATACGGTTGAAACCACAGCGCAATAACTCGCGGGCAGCAGTCAACCCGGTAACTCCGGCACCGACGATGCAAATGCGGTGATCGGGTTGTGTGGCACGTGCGACGCCTCCCTCTTGTTCGATAAGACGGCGGTAGTCGAAGCAGAGATCCGGGGGATTAGGGAAACGCGCTGCCCACGGCTGCGTGGGCAGCAATGGGTCGATGGCCAGATCGGCAGGATGGTTGTGTGTTGAACCAATAGTCATGTTCTCGGGTTCTCCATGAGTAGAGAACCTGAGAATGATCAATTGCAACAGGCGTGAAGTGGTTGCTAACTACCACCCGCCGGCACCTACAGGATCTGAGATACCTGTGGGTGCCGGCTTACAGCGATAAGGTCGTCAGGGCTTACACCGCCAGCGCGCGCTCACGCAGCTCGCTGTTGAGGATGCGGTCGTTCTCGCTGTAATCGACCGGGCAGTCGATCACGTGCACACCC
>NZ_BCBP01000139.1:0-2377 GCF_001753955.1 Pseudomonas sp. NBRC 111139 | reverse complement strand
GTAAGCGGCCAGCCAACACACCTTCAGAATCCCAGCATTAAGGGCGATGGTGTCCACCTAAAAATACGTGGACACCATCGCCCTTATCGCAAGGATCACCATGCGCCAGCGCACCTCTTATCCAAAACTGTTCAAAGCCCAAGTCGTCCAGGAATGTCTTCAACCTGACGTGTCGATAGCCAGCATCGCGCTGCGCCATGGCATCAATGCCAACCTGGTGCGCAAATGGATTCCGCTCTATCGTGACCGCCAACCTGACGCGTTACCTGCATTCGTGCCGCTGACGATGAAGCCTGAATCTGCGCAACCAACGTTGGCGCATATCGAAATTCCGTTCAAACAACACACACTCACAGTGACCTGGCCCACTGTCGATCCCGATGGCTGCGCCCGCTTCATTCGCGGCCTCGTCAAATGATCCGTATCGATACCATCTGGCTGGCCACCGAGCCCATGGACATGCGCGCCGGCACCGAAACGGCCTTGGCCCGTGTTGTCGCGGTCTTCGGTGCGGCGAAGCCGCACTGCGCTTATCTCTTCGCCAACCGTCGCGCCAACCGGATAAAGGTGCTGGTACATGACGGCGTTGGCGTGTGGCTGGCAGCACGCCGACTCAACCAGGGCAAATTCCACTGGCCGGGCATTCGTCACGGCGCTCAAGTGGAACTGGACAGAGAGCAACTTCAGGCGCTCATCGTGGGGTTACCTTGGCAACGCATGGGGGCCAACAGCACCATTACACGGCTTTAGTGCTTGCCATTGGCATAACCGCCAATCGCCGCCAGTGCGGTGCTCTGGCACAATTGGCGGCATGACTTCCTTACCCGACCTCGACCAACTGACTCCAGCAGAGCTGCGTGCGCTGCTTGAGCAGACGCTGACATTGCAGTCTCAAGTCGAGGCGATGAGTCGCAAGATCCAGAACGACAAAATCATCATCGAGCAACTCACGCACGAGATTGCCGTTCTCAAACGCCATAAGTACGCCAAGCGCAGCGAACAAATCAGCCCAGAGCAAGGCCGTCTGCTCGATGATTTGCTCAACGTCGACCTTGAGGCAATCGAAGCTGAGCTGAACGCACTTCATCCCGACCCGGCCCCAAAAGAGCCAAGCCAGAAGCCCAAGCGCGCACCACTGCCAGCACAGCTTCCGCGTACGGTTATCCGCCATGAACCCGACAACACCCAATGCGCGTGTGGCTGCGCGCTTCAACGCATCGGTGAAGATGTCAGCGAAAAGCTTGATTACACGCCAGGTGTATTCACGGTCGAGCAGCATGTACGTGGCAAATGGGCCTGCCGAGCTTGCGAAACCCTGATCCAGGCACCGGTTCCGGCACAAGTCATCGACAAAGGCATGCCCACCGCAGGCCTGTTGGCCCATGTGATGGTGGCCAAGTTCGCTGACCATCTGCCACTGTACCGGCAGGAAAAGATCTTTGGCCGCGCCGGCTTGGCCATTCCCCGTTCGACACTGGCCCGCTGGGTTGGGCAAACAGGTGTTCAGCTTCAACCATTGGTCGATGCACTGCGTGAAGCGGTGCTGGCGCAACCGGTCATCCATGCCGATGAAACACCGGTTCAGATGCTGGCACCGGGTGAAAAGAAAACCCATCGAAGTTATGTGTGGGCCTATAGCAGCACTACTTACGCAGAGCTGAAATCCGTGGTCTACGACTTCAGCCCGAGCCGTGCCGGCGAGCATGCGCGTAACTTCCTCGGCGACTGGCGCGGCAAGTTGGTGTGCGATGACTTTGCCGGCTACAAGGCCAGTTTCGAACAAGGCATCGTCGAGGTTGGCTGCATGGCCCATGCGCGCCGCAAGTTCTTTGACTTGCATGCGGCGAACAAGAGTCAGTTGGCCGAGCAGGCGCTTCTAACGATTGGTGCGCTCTACGAGGTCGAACGACAGGCCAAGGACATGAGCGAAGAAGACCGCCGACGAATACGTCAGCGGGATGCGGTTCCCATCGCTGAAAAACTGCATGACTGGATGCTGACCCAGCGCGAGCTGGTGCCAGAAGGCTCGGCCATCGCCAAGGCTCTCGATTACAGCTTGAAACGCTGGGTAGCACTGACGCGCTACCTGGACGACGGCGCCTTGCCCATCGATAACAACCACGTCGAGAACCAAATACGACCGTGGGCACTTGGACGTGCCAATTGGTTGTTTGCCGGGTCTCTGCGCAGTGGCAAGCGTGCGGCGGCGATCATGAGCCTGATTCAGTCCGCGCGCATGAATGGACACGATCCGTATGCCTACCTCAAGGACGTGCTGACACGACTGCCTACTCAACGGGCGAGCGAGATCGAGGCCTTGTTGCCGCATCAGTGGACGCCTGCTTAACGAGCGCAAGGTGTGTTCGCGGGTCGCTTA
>NZ_BCBP01000138.1:0-6238 GCF_001753955.1 Pseudomonas sp. NBRC 111139 | reverse complement strand
TTGATTAGAGATGCCAGCCATAATCATCTCATCGCCAACGCATACGGCGTTCGGCAGCCAACACACTCTCACTCACTACTGGAAGCTCAGACATGAAAACCATAGGCATTGAAAACTCGAAGTCCAGCGTACAGGCCCACTTAACGCTTGGAACCAAAACTATGGGGCTAGGTATCTATGGCGCGTACTTGGCTCTCGCTATTATTTACTTCTGGTTCGGCGGCATGAAATTTACCCACTACGAGGCCGAGGGCCTGGTTCCACTGGTGAGCAACAGCCCGCTTTTGGGATGGGTGTATAGCATTTTTTCGGTCGACATGTTCTCCAGCCTGCTCGGCATACTAGAGATTTCGATCGGCACTCTGATCGCAGGCCGCATGCTGTCGCCCAAACTATCCGTGGTAGGAGGCGCTCTGTCTGCAGGCCTGTTCTTCACAACCCTTAGCTTTATGTTTTCCACTCCGGGCGTCATTGAGCCTAGTTTAGGGTTTCCGGCGATTTCCGTTGCGCCAGGTCAGTTTCTGCTTAAAGACTTAGGGTTGCTTGCTGTTTCGATATTTGTGGCAGGCCATTCGCTGGTTGAACTGGAAAAACGTAAAATTAATGCATAATTTTTTCAATGGCTTAAGGCAGTAATGCCTTAGGCCTTTTTGCCATCATTTTCCCCCGCCAGATCTTTCAACCAGTCACGAGGGCTCAACCCCGTCTTGCGTCTAAATGCGCGAGACAGCGCCGAAGGACTTTCGTAGCCGACTTGAGCTGCAATCAGCGTAATCGAGCGCCCTTCTCGCATCAGCTTCTGAGCCAGGCTAACTCGCCAACTCAACAAATAATCAGCAGGCGTCTGTCCGATGACACTCTTGAAATGCACGGCATACGCAGCGCGTGACATATTTGACTCACTGGCCAGCTCTGCTATTGACCAGGCATGTTCCGGGGAGTTGTGCATCTGTAAAAGCGATCGGGCAAGCCGCATGTCGGCCAGTCCAGCCATCATTCCGGTGCGCAACTGGTGATGATCGAGCAGGTAACGGAGCAACAGAATGATTAGGAGCTCAAATAAGCGCTCAAGCGCGGCTTCCCTTCCACAATGCACATTTGCCGCCTCGGCAAACATCCACTCCAACGTGTCTGCCAGCATGGGCAGATCATCGAGTGCGAGCACCAAACAGTCCGGTAATGAAGCCGACAAAGGATTATCAATTCCGCCCTCAAACTCCATGGAAGCACACAACAACTTTGCGCCATCGGACTCACCCGCAAACAATTGATGCTTGGCGGGGCGTGGCATAAAAATCAAGCTAGGGCGAGTGAGCTGCAAATCCTTGCGATCGGGACCAAGCAACGTCACGCTGCCGGCCTGAAGCAGATGGATATAACCTCGCCGCTCGGCGCCATCGTAAGATGCAGAGCCGCATAGGTCGCCGTCATAGAACAGATTGGCCCGCACGCCGAACCGCGAGAGCAAATTAGACAAACGATCCATTGGCCGATCCTTGACGAGTCAGAACGCACAGACCATACCATCTGCGTTGTCGTTCAGTGCCTGTAGCGAACATGCCGGCGTAAATCAGCCAACGGATAAAGTGATCACTGAGCAGCTCAGCCTCCCTTTCCAGTTCGGCTGTTAAAAAAACAACACCGTTGTTTGAAAGCACCAGCAAATCAAGTGCTCACTCTTCTATTTTACAGTACCTGGCAACAGCACTTTGCGGTGCAGTCGATCAGATATCCGGAAGGTTGATCGTAAGCTTCAGCCTAGCGCTCTTCGAATTTAATGTCGTCGAGCTTCGGCCCAACCATTCCCCCGACCTACTCTTCCCTCCCCTAGAGACCCTAGCAGTCACTTGAATCGCGGCTGTCTGCGATAAGGTGTTGCTGGTAACTATTGCATCAGCGCCTGAAAACTCCACCTCGGCCGGCAGACTTGAGACCTTAAGTCGTATGGTAGCGAGAGGTACCTTGGAGCCCGATAGCGTCTGTACGAAAACGAACACACTGTCATCCAAAGCGACCTTTTCGAAAATTTCCGGGGAAATGTCCACCCGTACCTTGAGCGGTGTTGGTGGCAAGCCAGCAACATGGTTAATCGTCAAATTGTTGTTTTTTTCATCCGCTGAAAGACCGTTTCTTGCCTTTCCAATGGCCTGTACTAAAGCAGCGTGTGACGGATGGTCGGAACCCATCTCTGCTAATGCGTGATGCCAATATTTTAAAGCATCTTGGTAACGATGCTCTTCAAACGCAGCCAGACCTATGAGACTCAAGCTCTGGAGCTCACCCGGATTTCCATTTAAAGCTTCATCTGTCAGCGCCTTGATTGGCGGAGACCACATTTTGTTGTTAGAGAAATACAATGCTTTAGCCCACTCGCCTAATAACTCCGGTCGGCGACCGGCCAGTGACACCGTTCGTTCGAACATTCTAGCGGCATCGTCGGGCCTCCCTTGAGCCATGTAGTTTTGGGCCAGGTTATAAGCGTTCTCAGCTGACTCCGGTTGGGCGTTAACCGCGCGTTCCAGACGGTCGTTCATTTGCGCGAGTGAACCGGGAGGCTGGGCGAACTCACGAACCAGCTCGACTTTGTCGCTGGCGCCAAAATGCAGGTACAGCGCGAGCCCCAGCGCCGGTATCAAGAAAGCCACGAATACTGGTAGCGGCTTGCCTGTAGTCGAAAAACGTTCGAGGCCAGCTCCTTCGGTGTCCGCCAGCAATTCGCGGTCCGCCTCAGAGCGGGCACTGTTTTTTTGCGCAGGAGACATCACTCCGTCCCCTTGCTGAAGCTGTAGCTCCGCCAGGCGTTCCTGATACAGCGCCACGTAAAAAGCGGTGCGATCTTCTTCGCTTTGGGCACGACGTACAAACAACACAGGGATTAGCACGAAACTGAGGGCAACCAGCAACAGCAGGCCGACCCATAGCCAGAAATCAATCATTAGATTCTTTACCCAATAGGAGGAGGAGCCGTTGACGCTCTTGGTCAGAAAACACCTCAACATCATCGCCATGCCGACCACGATGACGTGCAACGATCAAGTAAATCACCCACACACCGCCCAACAACAAACCGCCAGGCCCAAACCAGAGCAACCAGGTGTGGCTGTTCAGCTCAGGTTTGTAGCGCACGAATTCGCCATAGCGATCGACCATGAAGTCGATGATCTGCTGATTACTCTGACCTTCATCGAGCATGCGAAAGATCTCTTTTCGCAGATCGGCGGCGATGGGGGCATTGGAGTCTGCGATATCCTGGTTCTGACATTTCGGACAACGCAGTTCCCGGGTCAACTCGGTGTACCGGGCGCGTTCGACCTCATCCTTGAACGCGTAAGCATCGATGGCAGCTTGGGCGGCACTAGCGGAACACAACACTAAGAGAGTTCCACATAGAAACCGGCTCATTGCGTGCCCTCCTGCACCAGACCTTGATAAAGATCTGCAAGCTGTTCACGCCACACCGTCTCATCTATAACGCCGACGTGCTTGTAGCGAATGATGCCCTTACTGTCGACCAGGAAGGTTTCCGGCGCGCCGTACACGCCCAGATTCAATCCGAGGCTGCCGGCTTCATCGCGAATATTCAGCTGATAAGGGTCGTGAAAATCCTTCAGCCAGTTCAGAGCATCGAAATTAACGTCTTTGTAATTGACTCCATGAATCACCACCCCCTGCTGGGCCAGTTTGTTCAGCACTGGGTGTTCTGCCCGACAAGCGACGCACCAGGTACCCCAAACGTTTACCAGCGCCGGTTTGCCCAGCAAATCGGCACGGGTCAGGGACCTATTGTCTTGCACGGATTGCAGGGAGAAATTGGGGAACGGCTTGTCAATCAACGCTGAGGGCAACGCCGAGGGATCGAGGTACAACCCTTTACAGAGAAATGCTGCCATGCCAAGAAAAAGCACCAGCGGTGTTGCCGCTGACCGAAAACTGACCCAGTAGAGGCTGTTCTGCCGACTGAAAACTGACCCAGGTGTTCAACTGCTTCTGCTCAATTTTTGAGCAGGAGAACACAGGGTGATCAGTATGGAAATGATGGGCAAAATTCGCCGGATGTATTTCCGCGACAAGCTGTCGCTGCATGAGATAGCCAAGCGCACCGGGTTGGCGCGCAACACGATTCGCAAGTGGGTCAGAGCACCTGAGGCCAAGCCGCCGGTCTACCAACGCCGCGCGATCTTCAACAAACTCAGCCCTTTTCACGCCACGCTGGAGCAGGCGCTAAAAGCCGATTCGCTGCGGCCCAAGCAACAGCGGCGCAGTGCCAAGGCGCTGTTGGCGCAAATCAAAGCCGAAGGTTATGACGGTGGCTACAGCCAGCTCACCGCGTTTATCCGTGCCTGGCGAGGGGGACAGGGCAAGGCGTCGCAGGCCTTTGTGCCGCTGACCTTTGCTTTTGGCGAGGCGTTTCAGTTTGACTGGAGCGAGGAAGGCTTGCTGGTCGGCGGCATTTACCGGCGTATGCAGGTGGCACATCTGAAGCTGTGTGCCAGCCGTGCGTTCTGGCTTGTGGCGTATCCGAGCCAGGGCCATGAGATGTTATTTGACGCCCATACACGCTCGTTCGGCTCCTTGGGCGGCGTGCCGCGCCGGGGCATCTACGACAACATGAAGACCGCCGTCGACAAGGTCAATAAGGGCAAAGGCCGGGCGGTGAATGCGCGCTTTGCGGTGATGTGCGCGCATTACCTGTTCGATCCGGACTTCTGCAACGTCGCCGCTGGTTGGGAAAAGGGCATCGTTGAAAAGAACGTGCAAGACAGCCGCAGGCGTATCTGGCTAGACGCCCAGGACTGCCAGTTTCACTCCTTCGAGGAACTCAATGCCTGGCTGGGCCAGCGCTGCCGCGCGCTTTGGAACGAGCTGACGCACCCTCAATACAGCGGGCTGAGTGTGGCCGAAGTGCTGGAGTTGGAGCGCGCTGAACTGATGCCTGTGCCAGCGCCATTCGACGGTTACGTCGAGCGGCCTGCGCGGGTCTCCAGCACCTGCCTGGTCAGCGTCGGGCGCAACCGCTACTCGGTGCCGTGTGAGTATGCGGGTAAGTGGGTCAGCAGCCGTTTGTATCCGACGCGAATCGAGGTGGTGGCTGACGACGCGCTGATCGCCAGCCATGTCCGCTTGCTGGATCGCGACCAGGTCAGCTACGACTGGCAGCACTACATCCCGCTGATTGAGCGCAAGCCCGGCGCGCTGCGCAACGGAGCGCCCTTTGCTGATCTGCCAGCGCCGCTGCGTCAGCTCAAGCACGGACTGAAACGTCATGCCGGCGGTGATCGGATCATGGTGCAAGTCTTGGCTGCCGCACCAGTGGCTGGGCTCGATGCCGTGCTGGTAGCCGTTGAGCTGGTACTGGAGAGCGGCAGCCTGAGCGCCGAACACATCCTCAATGTCGTGGCACGGCTGACAGCATCCGAACCGCCGCCCAGCGTCGAAACCCACTTGTCGCTCAAGGAAGCCCCCGTCGCCAACACGGCGCGCTACGACCGCCTGCGTGGCCAGACCGAGGAGATCGGTCATGCGTGATTTGATGGCGGAACTCAAGGAACTGCGCCTGCACGGCATGGCCACTGCCTGGGCGGAGTTAACTGTGCAGGGTGAGTCGAACACAGCCTCGTCCAAGTGGTTGCTTGAACACCTGCTGGAACAGGAGCACACGGATCGTGCCATGCGCTCGGTGAGCCACCAGATGAACATGGCCAAGCTGCCGATGCACCGCGATCTGGCCGGCTTCGACTTCAGCGCCTCCAGCGCCGACGCTCGCTTGATCAGCGAGCTGGCCAATCTGAGCTTTACCGACACCGCGCAGAACGTGGTGCTGATCGGCGGCCCAGGCACCGGCAAAACCCACCTGGCCACCGCACTGGCCGTGTCCGGCATCACCCGGCATGGCAAGCGCGTGCGCTTCTACTCCACGGTCGATCTGGTCAATCTGCTGGAGCGCGAAAAACACGACGGCAAAGCCGGGCGGATCGCTCAGGCACTGCTGCGCATGGATCTGGTCATCCTCGACGAGCTGGGGTATCTGCCCTTCAGTCAGGCCGGTGGCGCGCTGTTATTTCACCTGCTGTCCAAACTGTACGAGCACACCAGCGTGGTGATCACCACCAACCTGAGCTTCGCCGAATGGTCGAGCGTGTTCGGCGACGCCAAGATGACCACCGCCCTGCTGGATCGGCTGACCCACCACTGCCACATCGTCGAAACCGGTAACGAGTCCTATCGCCTGCAACACAGC
>NZ_BCBP01000137.1:0-2656 GCF_001753955.1 Pseudomonas sp. NBRC 111139 | reverse complement strand
CCCCCGCCTCGACGGTCATCAATGACAGCATCGATACCGTCACCGTAAGCATTGTCAGCAATGGAAATGTGACCGAAGACCAGCAACCTTCCTTTACTGTGAAAGTTAGCCAGGCGCTGGACCGTCCGTTGACCGTAACCCTGTCGAACGGCGACACCGTGACGATCGAAGCCGGTAAGACCGAAGTCGAGTACAAGACCTCGGTTCAGGGCGATGACGTCTATCTTGATGCAGGCTCCATCACGCTCAGTGTTACCGACGCTACAGTTCCGGGTGCCACCTTCGAGAAGCTGGCCTTGGGTGGCCCGGCTACCGTTGAGATCTCGGACACTATCAGTGAAGTGGTGGCCAAGCTGACCGCCACCCCGTCGGTCACCGAAGGCGGCGAGATCACCTACACCATCACGCTGACCAACAAAGACGGTCTGCCGATCAACAACCACTCGGAGCTGTACTTCAAGCTGACCGACGGCACCACTGTCGTCGTGGCAGCCAACAGCACCACCGGTTCGGCCACTGCAACCGCCCCGGACAACGTCTATGTGGGCACTAACCAGCCGGTGGTCAATGCCATCGACGCGGTCAGCGGTGCAGATGCGTGGAAGTTCGAAAACCTGAACCTGGACAAGACCCCGGTCAGCACCCAGGTCACCGACGAGCCAGGTACCCCAGGCAACGAAGGCGACCTGGTCAAAGTCACCATCACGGCTGACCAGACCTCGGTGGCCGAGAACGTCAAGCCGACCTTCACCGTGCACATCAACACCGCCCTGGCTCACGACCTGGTCGTGACCCTGAGCAACAATGCCCAGGTCACCATCAAGGCTGGCGAAACCAGCGCGCCGTACACTCACGACGCGCAAGGCGATGACGTCTACCAGGACGCTGGCCAGATCAGCCTGGGCATCAACTCGGCGGTAGACGCCACTGGTGCGACCTTCGAGAACCTGGAACTGGGCGGCAACGCTTCGGTTCAAGTGACTGACACCCTCGACGAAGTCGTGGCCAAGTTGACCGCCACCCCGTCGGTCACCGAAGGCGGCGAGATCACCTACACCATCACGCTGACCAACAAAGACGGTCTGCCGATCAACAACCACTCGGAGCTGTACTTCAAGCTGACCGACGGCACCACTGTCGTTGTGGCAGCGAACAGCACTACGGGCTCGGCTACTGCAACCGCCCCGGACAACGTCTATGTCGGCACTAACGCGCCGGTGGTCAATGCCATCGACGCGGTCAGCGGTGCAGATGCGTGGAAGTTCGAAAACCTGAACCTGGACAAGACCCCGGTCAGCACCCAGGTCACCGACGAGCCAGGTACCCCAGGCAGCGAAGGCGACATCGTCAAGGTCACCATCACGGCCGACCAGACCTCGGTGGCCGAGAACGTCAAGCCGACCTTCACCGTACATATCAACACCGCCTTGGCCCACGATTTGGTCGTGACCCTGAGCAACAATGCCCAGGTCACCATCAAGGCCGGCGAAACCAGCGCGCCGTACACCCACGACGCGCAAGGCGATGACGTCTACCAGGACGCTGGCCAGATCAGCCTGGGCATCAACTCGGCGGTGGACGCCACTGGTGCTGCGTTCGAGAACCTGGAACTGGGCGGCAACGCTTCGGTTCAAGTGACTGACACCCTCGACGAAGTCGTGGCCAAGTTGACCGCCACCCCGTCGGTCACCGAAGGCGGCGAGATCACCTACACCATCACGCTGACCAACAAAGACGGTCTGCCGATCAACAACCACTCGGAGCTGTACTTCAAGCTGACCGACGGCACCACTGTCGTCGTGGCAGCCAACAGCACCACTGGTTCGGCTACTGCAACCGCCCCGGACAACGTCTATGTCGGCACTAACGCGCCGGTGGTCAATGCCATCGACGCGGTCAGCGGTGCAGATGCGTGGAAGTTCGAAAACCTGAACCTGGACAAGACCCCGGTCAGCACCGAGGTCACCGACGAGCCAAGTACCCCAGGCAGCGAAGGCGACCTGGTCAAGGTCACTATTACTGCTGACCAGACCTCGGTAGCCGAGAACGTCAAACCGACCTTCACCGTGCACGTCAACCAGCCGCTGGCCCACGACCTGGTCGTGACCCTGAGCAACAATGCCCAGGTCACCATCAAGGCCGGCGAAACCAGCGCGCCGTACACCCACGACGCGCAAGGCGATGACGTCTACCAGGACGCTGGCCAGATCAGCCTGGGCATCAACTCGGCGGTAGACGCCACTGGTGCGACCTTCGAGAACCTCGAGCTGGGCGGTGCGGCTTCGGTCCAAGTGACCGACACCCTCGACGAAGTGGTGGCCAAGCTGACCGCCACCCCGTCGGTCACCGAAGGCGGCGAGATCACCTACACCATCACGCTGACCAACAAAGATGGTCTGCCGATCAACAACCACTCGGAGCTGTACTTCAAGCTGACCGACGGCACCACTGTCGTTGTGGCAGCGAACAGCACCACGGGCTCGGCGACTGCAACCGCACCAGACAACGTCTATGTCGGCACTAACGCGCCGGTGGTCAATGCCATCGACGCGGTCAGCGGTGCAGATGCGTGGAAGTTCGAAAACCTGAACCTGGACAAGACCCCGGTCAGCACCGAGGTCACCGACGAGCCAGGTACCCCAGGCAACGAAGGCGA
>NZ_BCBP01000136.1:0-2688 GCF_001753955.1 Pseudomonas sp. NBRC 111139 | reverse complement strand
ACTAGCTTTTCGGCGGCTAATGACTGCTGTTGGCCGATTGCGGTCATTGCTAGCAAGTCACTGACATCTCTTATTTCACCATCGCTCTAACCTGGTGTGGAATCCTCAACCGGGCCCCGCTAGGCTCTGTACGAAAAGCCTTGATACTTGTTCATGCTGCGTTGAAAACAGCCTCGGAATGCTCATGTACTCCAGTACACTCCGCTTCCTCGGCTGTTTTCGCCTTGCCTGACCTGCGTCTCAAGACTTTTCGTACAGAGCCTAGCGCTCAGCGGCCGTGTGCTATGTTTCTAACTCCATTCATTATTCCCCGCCCTGAGCGCCTTGGTCTCATAACTCATGCAGTTCGTAAAATATCACGCAGCTGGCAACGACTATCTCGTCTACCACGACAAAACGCCATTCGATTGCTCTATGCTGGCCATCTCGGTGATATGCGACCGGCATAGAGGGTTAGGCAGTGACGGCATCCTTGTTCCTGTTATCGAGCCAGGCAAGATGCTCTCAGTGCAGATTTTCAATACCGATGGCTCCGAGGCGGAAAAGAGTGGCAATGGATTGCGAATCCTATGTCGCTACCTTTGGGATCAGCGCATCGTTTCGCACGAGCCCTTCGAGTTGTTAACCAAAGGCGGTAAGGTTCGTTGCCATGTACTTGACGACGGCCGACGCATTTCCATTGCCATGGGTATGGCGACATTCCCCGAAAACGAACGACACTCAATGGAAGTCGATGGCATGCGCCTGCACCTGAACCTTGTGTCGATGGGCAACCCCCATTGCGTGGTGTTTGTCGATCAGGCGACTGAGGCACTTGCACGCAAGCTTGGGCCAACCATTGAGCAATTGTCGCTCTTCCCAAACAGAACCAACGTGCAATTCGTGAACGTTGTCGATCGCCGAAACCTGATGGTGCAGATCTGGGAGCGTGGCGTGGGCTACACCCTATCTTCAGGCACCAGCAGCTGTGCCGCTGCGGCAGTCTCACGACGACTTGGGTTCGTTGACGATCATGTGACAGTGCACATGCCTGGCGGTGAGATCACCATCGAACTTGATGAGGACAACCACGTACTCATGAAGGGCCCGGTGTGCAAAATTGGGAGGTACTGGTTGGATCCGGAGTGTCTGGCATAGATCGGTTGAATACGCGGCACCTCTGTATTCGCCGTTATCGCGTGGACTGATCAAGCGTAGGTAAGTGTAACTAAGATCGAGAGTGCCGGATGAAGAGCAGGCAACAAACGAGGTTCTCTGATCAGGGAGATAAGAGACCATGAGGCGTTCAACCTTGGATCATCTGGTCATTGTTTCACCGACCCTTCCGTTAGGGGCGCAATTTGTTGAGCGTCAGCTTGGAGTACGGTTGCAGCCAGGTGGTGAGCATCCGCGAATGAGCACTCACAACCTGCTGCTGAGGTTAGGAGAGTCTTTCTATCTTGAAGTGATTGCTCCGGACAGTAAGGCGCCCTTGCCCACCAGGCCCAGGTGCTTTGGGCTGGATAGACTGAGCGCGCAAGCGTCGCCATATCTAGCCCATTGGGTCGCGCGTACAGAGCATCTGGATACCACAGACGAAGAACTCCGGAATGTTTTTGGCGAGATTGAACCGATGAGCAGGGGAGTGCTTTCGTGGAAAATCACCATTCAGCGTGATGGGCATCTACCACTGAATGGGGCAGTCCCTAGCTTGATCGATTGGGGCGAATCGGAGCATCCAGTTCAGAGACTCGGTGATCAAGGCTGCGAATTGGAACGCTTGGAAATTGCTTTTCCGAATCCCCGTTTGGTGGAACGCCAACTGGAGTCTATCGGTTTTACTGGCCCGGTGAGTGTATTACGCAGCGAGCGATGTGCATTGAAAGCTTATATCAATACACCGAATGGCCTGGTCATCCTGTAACGTGCAACCTGTCTTTTGCCGATTTGATGGCCTGGCCGAATTCGGCAGCGTGTGCTGACGAGACCTTATCGCTGATCGAAGGCTTCTGGGTGTTACTGGGCCAAATCGCTGAAACTGGCACAACTGTACTAGACAGGGCCGATGCACAGGCCGCTTACGGTGCGGCCTGATGCTCGATTCTCACGCTACTGCTGCAGTACTTGGCTGATCAACGGATGACGAGTGTGCAGCTATGATGGCTAAACGTGCGGCGGCGATCATGAGTTTAATCCAGTCTGCAGGCTCAACAGGCATGATCCGTATGCTTACTTGAAGGATGTTCTCACTCGCCTGCCGACGCAGCGTGCGAGTGAGATTACCGAGCTGCTGCCGCATAGGTGGGTGCCCGTTTAGTCACGCAAGGTGTGAGGGCGGGCGATACGTTTTTTCGAAACGGCTTTGCCAGATAACGTCAGTTTGCAGCCCGGAACCTAGCAATAGGTGATCTGAGAACACTTACACTGGAGGTGACGACACCGATGCCTGATAGCAAAGGCATCGGTGTCTCTTGCCAGCTCTGGCTGGGCGTCGGGGTCAACTCATCTCTGGAGCGAGGTGACTCATGAACGTCAGGCTTTCAATAGCGTACATATACTCAGAGAATCTCGGATCTCCATCGTTGAACGCCTTTGCCACTTTCTGTGCGTTCTCAAGACTGTCCCACATTGCTAAGTCCGCGAAGATTCGGTCGTCGCTCATCGGGCAGTAGGCACGGTACTCAATCAAACCGGGAAAGGTCTTTAAGG
>NZ_BCBP01000135.1:0-2820 GCF_001753955.1 Pseudomonas sp. NBRC 111139 | reverse complement strand
AGTGCCGACGTTAACGTGGGGAAGGGAACGATCAAACTTTTCCTTAGCCATCGATACAATCCTCCGCAGAAGAAATAGTCTTGCGCTGATAAAACAAAGGCAGATATTTTCATATCTGCCTTGTTTATATGGAGCTCTTGAGCGGACTTGAACCGCTGACCTCACCCTTACCAAGGGTGTGCTCTACCAACTGAGCTACAAGAGCGAAACATTTTGTGCAAAATCCAGCAAACTTGGAGCGGGTAGCGGGAATCGAACCCGCATCATCAGCTTGGAAGGCTGAGGTTCTACCACTAAACTATACCCGCGGAGCTTGCGGCTCTCGCTAAGACTGGTGGAGGGAGAAGGATTCGAACCTTCGAAGCTCTCGCAACGGATTTACAGTCCGTCCCCTTTGACCGCTCGGGAATCCCTCCAGATGTGGCCGGCATTCTATTTGTCTGCCGTCCTAGTGTCAAGCGTTTTTTCAAATTTTTTCAATCAAATCTGAAACTTAGCTGCTTTGACACCGCTTCCAGCTCTACCACCTGAGTGGTGTTCCCTGTGAAGCGGGCGCCATTCTATCAAGCTATTCGCCAGTTGCAATACCCTGGCAGAAAATAATTTTATGTTTTAAGTCTTTGAAATCATTGGAAAGAGCCAAGAGCACCGTTTGGTCCAACAAACGCTCGCTTTCTGGAGCAACCTTGAGCCAGCGACCATCCGCTCCAGGCAGCTGTCCTGCAACCGGCGAGGTGGCAATATCCAGACTCAGCAGGCGTTGACGCAGCGCATCCAACTGCTCCTGCCCCTTCACGCCTCCGACTACCAGGCATTCATCACGACGCTTGGGCGGTGCCGACACACCTGTCTCACGCAACAGACGGATTTCTTGCTGATTCCCCTTGTACAGCGACAATGGGGCGACTTCCTTGACCTTCAGCGGGGCTTCCTGCTGATGCCATACGTAGTAAAAGACGTTGAGCACCAGTAACAGCAGAAACAACCAGCGCATAGGCACCTCAATCCAATGGGCAGGCCATTGCCAGGCCAACGAAAACCAGGTCAGGCACGACCCGCGCCTGTGGCAGGGCCGCCCTCACCAGCGGCGCATCACCGCCAGTGAGGAACACGGTGAACTCCTCACCCCATAGCACACGAGCCTGCTCAAGCTGGGTGTAGGCAAAGCCCTGGAGCATCAATACGCAACCGCGCTCCACCGCTTCGACAGTCGAGCGACCTGGCGACAAGCTGGTCAATGCGCGCTCCGCAGAGGCATCGTCATAGCGGATACGACGGGTGTGAGTGCGCAGCTGGCTACGCATCAATGGCATACCCGGGCAGATGTAGCCCCCCAGATGCTCGCCATCTGCAGACACGAAGTCCGCTTTGGCCGCGGTACCCAGGTCAATCACCAGGCACGCGCCCTTGGCCAGGTGAAATGCCCCCAGCGCCGCCAGCCAACGATCCATACCCAGACGCTGATAGTCGTCATAGCCATTGCGCACACCTGCCATTTCACGGACAGGGTGGGCAACTCTTGCCTGCACGGCAAATGCCTGAGCAATCAACGCGCAAAGCGCATCGGTTTCTTCTTCGCTGCGCACACTGACAATACGGCATCCCGTGAGGCGTACTGAAGCGAGCGCAGCCACTTCGGCCACCAGCGCCTGGTCGGAATCGACGATCCCGCCACCTTCAATCACAGCATCGGCGACATGGATCACCCGCCACTTGATGAAGCTGTTACCGCAATCGAGCTCAAGAATCATCACGCAACCTCAAACTGAGCTCACCACCACTGAAGCTCTTTTCCATCCCGTCCACCTCAAGGCGCAAACCACCCTGCCCGTCGACGCCAAGAACCACACCATCAATACGTGTACTACCAGCAACAAGCGATACATTGCGCCCCTGCCACAAGTGTGCCTGCTCCCACTCCTCCTGGAATGCAGCAAAGCCGTAGCGGCGATGGCGCGCCAATTCGTGCTGTAGCTGCTGACTGAGCAGCGCTACCAAGTGATTGCGATCTATGGCTGCTCCAACCTCACGCCGCATAGAGGTCCACTGCTGATCGACCTGTTCGTTTACCTGCATGTTTACATTGACACCAATGCCTAGCACTACATGACAGACATCTGCAGGATCGCCCACCAACTCCAGGAGAATCCCGGTGATCTTCTGCCCACGTACCAGCACATCGTTAGGCCATTTGAGCCCGACATCCTTTACACCGAACGCCTGCAAGGTGCGCATTACCGCCAACCCCACTACCAAGCTCAACCCCTCGAGCTGACGCATGCCTCCATCGACGCGCAGCACCAGGCTGTAATAGAGATTTTCAGCAAATGGACTGACCCACTGCCGGCCGCGCCGACCGCGTCCGGCGCTCTGGCGCTCAGCCAGAACCAGGAATGGAGCCGCCTGCCCTTCACTGGCAAGGCGCAAGCCTTCGGCATTGGTCGAATCGATGGTTTCGTGGATGAATACCGGCCACTGTTCGCCCACGGCGAACTCGGCGATTGCCTGGGCCTCAAGCAAAGCCAGTGGCGCGGCCAACTGGTAACCGCGCCCACGAACCTTGTGAATGGTGAGGTTCAGCTCACTTTCCAGATGCTGCAGCTGCTTCCAAACTGCGCTGCGACTCACCCCTAGGGCTGCCCCCAGAGCTTCTCCGGAATGGAACCGACCGTCCTTGAGGAGATTCAACAACTTCAGCATGCCAGTCTCGACTTGGAATAAGGGAGGCATGATAGCCATGGGCTGTTGGCTTGCATAGGAAAAGGGCCTGCAGGAGAGGCCTTGTATCGCAATCACAGAGAGAAGCAGTGGCAGGCCAGG
>NZ_BCBP01000134.1:0-2838 GCF_001753955.1 Pseudomonas sp. NBRC 111139 | reverse complement strand
CGCGGGCGGCGCTCGATCTCACAGGCGCCACACCCCTTGCGGCAAACACCCAGCGGCCTTGACGCAACCCCAAGCCGAATGTTTCTTACATCCTGCAACGCTCTATCCCACAGCCCCCACGCCATCCTCTGCCATACTCCGCCGTACACAGTTTGAAATAGTCCCCCGATTGAATCGGCGCGGCAGGCCCCTTATATACCCCGCAGTAAGCGACAACTCATCCGTCAGGAGAACGTAACAACCATGATGCGCATTCTGTTGTTTGTAGCCACCAACCTCGCGGTGGTGCTGGTTGCAAGCATTACCCTGAGCCTGTTCGGTTTCAACGGGTTCATGGCCGCCAACGGGGTCGACCTGAACCTCAGCAGCCTGCTGGTGTTCTGCGCCGTGTTCGGCTTTGCCGGCTCCCTCGTCTCGCTGTTCATCTCCAAGTGGATGGCGAAGATGACCACCGGCACCCAGATCATCAGCCAGCCGCGCACCCGCCACGAGCAGTGGCTGCTGCAAACGGTCGAAGAGCTGTCCCGCGAAGCGGGCATCAAAATGCCTGAAGTGGGTATCTTCCCGGCTTACGAGGCCAACGCCTTCGCCACCGGCTGGAACCGCAACGACGCGCTGGTCGCGGTGTCCCAGGGCCTGCTGGAGCGCTTCTCGCCCGATGAAGTGCGTGCGGTACTGGCCCACGAAATCGGCCACGTTGCCAACGGCGACATGGTCACCCTGGCGCTGGTGCAGGGCGTGGTGAACACCTTCGTGATGTTCTTTGCCCGCATCATCGGCAACTTTGTCGACAAGGTAATCTTCAAGAACGAAGAGGGCCAAGGCATTGCCTACTATGTAGCAACCATCGTTGCCGAGCTGATCCTTGGCATCCTGGCCAGCATGATCGTGATGTGGTTCTCGCGCCGCCGCGAATTCCGCGCAGACGAAGCCGGTGCGCAACTGGCCGGTACTGCGGCAATGATCGGCGCCCTGCAGCGCCTGCGCGTGGAACAAGGCCTGCCAGTGCACATGCCTGACACCATGAAGGCTTTCGGCATCAATGGCGGCCTCAAGCACGGCCTGGCAGGGTTGCTGATGAGCCACCCGCCGCTGGAAGAACGCATTGAGGCCCTGCGCCGCCGCGGCTGATCCACCTGAGAAAACAAAGGGCGACTTCGGTCGCCCTTTTTTATTCCCGGCCTTACGCAGCTTCTGTGGGAGCGGGCGCGCCTGCGAACACCGGCAAAGCCGGTGCCATCTAACGCGCCGCCTGGTTCGCGGGCACGCCCGCTCCCACATGGGCCGGGTCAGCCTGCCCTACCTGCTTACCGGCTGAGCCGGTACACCCGCTCCAACAAACTCGACGCCCCGGCCTGCACAAACTTCGGGCTCTCCTCAATCACCTCAACAGCCTCCAACTGCTCCACCTGCCACCCCGCAACCCCCTGCCTCAGCTCTTCATCCCTGACCGAAAACGGCGGCCCGGCCAACAATGACTGGTCATACTCCAGCGTCACCACCAACCCCCGGCAGCTTGTCGGCAGCAACCCCGACAACAGCTGCATATACCGCGCACGCATCTGCACCGGCAGCGCAATCACCGCCGCCCGGTCATACAGCCCCACGCAGTCAGCCACATCCTCTGCCCGCAAGGCAAAGAAGTCGCCACACCACAGCTGCACATCTCCACTGCGCCAAACCTCGAATGCGCCCTGCTGCCGCACCTCGGCCTCAAGCCCGTGCTCACGGAAAAAATCCTCCACCGCCCGCCGCGACAGCTCCACACCCAATACACGATGGCCCTGACCGGCCAGCCAGGCCAGGTCCAGGCTCTTGCCACACAACGGCACCAGCACGCGGCTGCCGGGCGCCAACTGCAGCTGTGGCCAATACGTCTGCAGATAGGGGTTCACCTGCGCCTGGTGAAAGCCGATCTGGTTATCGGCCCACCGCTGCTGCCAGAACGCTGGTTCCATGATTACTCCCGATTTTTAGATGATTTGTCGGTAAAACTTGGTTTGGATTTCGATCTGTAGTTAATCGATGATGGTTGCATCTTAACCTTCAGGACCCCGCCATGCTGCCCAGCCTGTTCATTTCCCATGGTTCCCCCATGCTTGCCCTGCAACCCGGCGCCAGCGGGCCGGCACTGTCCGGGTTGGCCAACGCCCTGCCCCGGCCGAAAGCGATCGTGGTGGTGTCGGCACACTGGGAAAGCCGCGAGCTGCTGGTCACCGGCAACGCACAGCCGGAAACCTGGCATGACTTCTACGGCTTCCCACCGGCCCTGTATGCGGTGCAGTACCCGGCGCCGGGCGAGCCCGGGCTTGCTGGCCAGGTCAGCGAACGGTTGAAGGCTGCGGGGTTACCCGCGCGGCTGGACATGCAGCGCCCATTCGACCATGGCGCCTGGGTGCCACTGTCGCTGATGTACCCGGATGCGAGCATTCCCGTGGTGCAGGTTTCGCTGCCCAGCCACATGGGGCCGGCGCTGCAGCTAAAAGTGGGCCAGGCACTGGCGGGGTTGCGTGCCGAGGATGTACTGCTGATAGGGTCGGGCAGCATTACCCACAACCTGGGTGAGCTGGACTGGCATGCAGGGCCGGATGTGATCGAGCCGTGGGCGCTGGCGTTCAGGGATTGGGTGGTAGACCGGCTGCAGGAGGATGACCAGGCGGCGTTGCTGGATTACCGGCAGCAGGCGCCGTTTGCGGTGCGCAACCATCCCAGTGATGAGCATTTGCTGCCGCTGTTCTTTGCCCTCGGGGCCGGAAGCAAGTTCGGCGTGGTGCATCAGGGGTTTACCCTGGGCGCGCTGGGGATGGACATCTATCGGTTCGACTGAAGGGCCTCTTC
>NZ_BCBP01000133.1:0-3314 GCF_001753955.1 Pseudomonas sp. NBRC 111139 | reverse complement strand
CGGATATGTGATAGATATAGACTGAACACCAGTTTCACTGCTGGTGGATCAGGCTAAGGTAAAATTTGTGAGTTCTGCTCGAAAGAGCAACGTACGAATTTTCGGCGAATGTCGTCTTCACAGTATAACCAGATTGCTTGGGGTTATATGGTCAAGTGAAGAAGCGCATACGGTGGATGCCTTGGCAGTCAGAGGCGATGAAAGACGTGGTAGCCTGCGATAAGCTTTGGGGAGTCGGCAAACAGACTGTGATCCAGAGATCTCTGAATGGGGGAACCCAGCCAGCATAAGCTGGTTATCTTGTACTGAATACATAGGTGCAAGAGGCGAACCAGGGGAACTGAAACATCTAAGTACCCTGAGGAAAAGAAATCAACCGAGATTCCCTTAGTAGTGGCGAGCGAACGGGGACCAGCCCTTAAGTTGGTTTGAGATTAGTGGAACGCTCTGGAAAGTGCGGCCATAGTGGGTGATAGCCCCGTACACGAAAATCTCTTATCAATGAAATCGAGTAGGACGGAGCACGAGAAACTTTGTCTGAATATGGGGGGACCATCCTCCAAGGCTAAATACTACTGACTGACCGATAGTGAACCAGTACCGTGAGGGAAAGGCGAAAAGAACCCCGGAGAGGGGAGTGAAATAGAACCTGAAACCGTATGCGTACAAGCAGTGGGAGCCTACTTTGTTAGGTGACTGCGTACCTTTTGTATAATGGGTCAGCGACTTATATTCAGTGGCGAGCTTAACCGAATAGGGGAGGCGTAGCGAAAGCGAGTCTTAATAGGGCGTTTAGTCGCTGGGTATAGACCCGAAACCGGGCGATCTATCCATGGGCAGGTTGAAGGTTAGGTAACACTGACTGGAGGACCGAACCGACTACCGTTGAAAAGTTAGCGGATGACCTGTGGATCGGAGTGAAAGGCTAATCAAGCTCGGAGATAGCTGGTTCTCCTCGAAAGCTATTTAGGTAGCGCCTCATGTATCACTGTAGGGGGTAGAGCACTGTTTCGGCTAGGGGGTCATCCCGACTTACCAAACCGATGCAAACTCCGAATACCTACAAGTGCCGAGCATGGGAGACACACGGCGGGTGCTAACGTCCGTCGTGAAAAGGGAAACAACCCAGACCGTCAGCTAAGGTCCCAAAGTCATGGTTAAGTGGGAAACGATGTGGGAAGGCTTAGACAGCTAGGAGGTTGGCTTAGAAGCAGCCACCCTTTAAAGAAAGCGTAATAGCTCACTAGTCGAGTCGGCCTGCGCGGAAGATGTAACGGGGCTCAAACCATGCACCGAAGCTACGGGTATCATCTTACGATGATGCGGTAGAGGAGCGTTCTGTAAGCCTGTGAAGGTGAGTTGAGAAGCTTGCTGGAGGTATCAGAAGTGCGAATGCTGACATGAGTAACGACAATGCGAGTGAAAAACTCGCACGCCGAAAGACCAAGGTTTCCTGCGCAACGTTAATCGACGCAGGGTTAGTCGGTCCCTAAGGCGAGGCTGAAAAGCGTAGTCGATGGAAAACAGGTTAATATTCCTGTACTTCCAGTTATTGCGATGGAGGGACGGAGAAGGTTAGGCCAGCCTGGCGTTGGTTGTCCAGGTTTAAGGTGGTAGGCTGAAATCTTAGGCAAATCCGGGATTTCAAGGCCGAGAGCTGATGACGAGTTGCCTTTAGGCGACGAAGTGGTTGATACCATGCTTCCAAGAAAAGCTCCTAAGCTTCAGATAACTGGGAACCGTACCCCAAACCGACACAGGTGGTTAGGTAGAGAATACCAAGGCGCTTGAGAGAACTCGGGTGAAGGAACTAGGCAAAATGGCACCGTAACTTCGGGAGAAGGTGCGCCGGCGAGGGTTAAGGACTTGCTCCGTAAGCCCATGCCGGTCGAAGATACCAGGCCGCTGCGACTGTTTATTAAAAACACAGCACTCTGCAAACACGAAAGTGGACGTATAGGGTGTGACGCCTGCCCGGTGCCGGAAGGTTAATTGATGGGGTTAGCGCAAGCGAAGCTCTTGATCGAAGCCCCGGTAAACGGCGGCCGTAACTATAACGGTCCTAAGGTAGCGAAATTCCTTGTCGGGTAAGTTCCGACCTGCACGAATGGCGTAACGATGGCGGCGCTGTCTCCACCCGAGACTCAGTGAAATTGAAATCGCTGTGAAGATGCAGTGTATCCGCGGCTAGACGGAAAGACCCCGTGAACCTTTACTATAGCTTTGCACTGGACTTTGAATTTGCTTGTGTAGGATAGGTGGGAGGCTTTGAAGTGGGGACGCCAGTTCTCATGGAGCCATCCTTGAAATACCACCCTGGCAACTTTGAGGTTCTAACTCAGGTCCGTTATCCGGATCGAGGACAGTGTATGGTGGGTAGTTTGACTGGGGCGGTCTCCTCCCAAAGAGTAACGGAGGAGTACGAAGGTGCGCTCAGACCGGTCGGAAATCGGTCGTAGAGTATAAAGGCAAAAGCGCGCTTGACTGCGAGACAAACACGTCGAGCAGGTACGAAAGTAGGTCTTAGTGATCCGGTGGTTCTGTATGGAAGGGCCATCGCTCAACGGATAAAAGGTACTCCGGGGATAACAGGCTGATACCGCCCAAGAGTTCATATCGACGGCGGTGTTTGGCACCTCGATGTCGGCTCATCACATCCTGGGGCTGAAGCCGGTCCCAAGGGTATGGCTGTTCGCCATTTAAAGTGGTACGCGAGCTGGGTTTAGAACGTCGTGAGACAGTTCGGTCCCTATCTGCCGTGGACGTTTGAGATTTGAGAGGGGCTGCTCCTAGTACGAGAGGACCGGAGTGGACGAACCTCTGGTGTTCCGGTTGTCACGCCAGTGGCATTGCCGGGTAGCTATGTTCGGAAGAGATAACCGCTGAAAGCATCTAAGCGGGAAACTTGCCTCAAGATGAGATCTCACTGGGATCTTGAATCCCCTAAAGGGCCGTCGAAGACTACGACGTTGATAGGTTGGGTGTGTAAGCGCTGTGAGGCGTTGAGCTAACCAATACTAATTGCCCGTGAGGCTTGACCATATAACACCCAAGCAATTTGCTGACGCAGATTGCGGTGGTGAAGACGAAAGACCCGAAAATTCGTAAGACCACAAATATCGCATATCCGGATTCGCTGGGCTGTCCATCTGGACATTCTGGCAACAGAATTTCTTGACGACCATAGAGCATTGGAACCACCTGATCCCATCCCGAACTCAGTAGTGAAACGATGCATCGCCGATGGTAGTGTGGGGTTTCCCCATGTGAGAGTAGGTCATCGTCAAGATTCATTTCGCAAAACCCCTATCTGC
>NZ_BCBP01000132.1:0-3334 GCF_001753955.1 Pseudomonas sp. NBRC 111139 | reverse complement strand
ATACGTCACTGATCGCCTCAACCTCGTACTGGCTCAGCGCTCCGACCAAGAAAATGCCCAGACTGGCACACGCGGCCTTGATATCAGCGGCATCAATCCGCTGCGGCAAAATTCCGCGCTCGGCGCACCAATCGCCGATGGCGTGAATCTGTGGCGTGGTCAGGTTGGACATGTTGCGTTTCTCCTGTCGTGCGCAGCCGCGAAAGCGACGGCGGGATCCTCGATATCAAAAATGGATGGGGGGTCGGGTCAGTCTATGGGCCGGGGCGGCGTAACCAGGTGGGCGGGTCATCCAAGGTGGTCGGGCGTAGGCCCGAGCCCTTGCGCCCGCGCAAATTTAGAGTCCGAGCGTTTCCTTGCGCGTTTCGGCCATTGATCCAATTAGCAAGTTCAGGGCAGAAACCTCCTCAGCACTTACCAGAGTAGGGTGAAGAGCGCGTACACGGTCATACAGCGCCGAACACTGCTCAATTACCGCCATAAAGTCAGGCGCCTGGCCAAGCGCTGCGATTGCTTGATGCAGCGCTACCAGATCCGTCAAACGGGAACGCTCAAAGCTGTCAGGCGCCGCGGGGTGGTTATTGGACTGCATGGTGATCTCCTGCTCAATTGAACGACTCTGGTCAGATTTCGCTACTGCCAATCCACTCGCCGCCGAGGTAGCCATCGGCCCCGTCGCGGGTTATTGCCACATGCTCGTACGCAACGGTTATCAGCTGCTGATGCGTCCAGCCCGTTGGGGGTGCGGCAATGGCTAGGAGCACATCGCCGGCGAGAGAACGGATTTCAAAAACTGCATGCTTCACCGCAGAAAGCACGTCTGGCTCACCTGGGCGCTGGTCAGTTACAAGATTCAACATGGCGTTATCCGTCGCTACTCGGCTTGCGGCCGAAGCGTGTAGGCGGCATGGCACTCGCTGCAATCCACCGCATACGCTGTGATGGGTGTAATAGCGAATACGCCGCCGCTATTCAGCCAGGGCCACACCTCAGCTTTGTATTCGTTGCGGTGACCACACCATGGACATGGCACGGTAAGGGTCGAAAGCCCAGACGTAATCACAGGTGCTACTTCTGTCGGCGCTGATGACTGTTCTTGAACCTCAAAGCGATGCTTACAACTGCAGCACTCAAACAGGTGCACACCGTCTGGCAGCTGCTGGCTACCTTCTGGGTGCTCAGCTACCTGCCGGCCAAGCGCACCGGGTTCACACGCCGGATTGGTACAGAACCCTTGCAGGTGATGCCCGTAGTTCTCAGTATTTCCTGTGATGCGATCCAGCTTCATGCCTCACCTTCATGTCTCGGCGGCCACGCCTGCCTCTGTGATTCGGGAGTTTTCACCGTGTGCGGTACCGCTCATTCATCGTACTCGGGATAGGTTCATTCGTTGCCAAAGGGGCATACCCAAATAATCCTCGGGAACCGAAATCGCGGAAGCATTTCAGCGAACGTCAACTTGACGTCCGGCGCATCCTCAAAGCTTGTGCGCCGCGAGCTCGCAGGGTCGGGAATGTGTTCTTCCACTAGCCTGGGGTCGGCCCATCCGCCTGGGAACTCGCCCCCTTCGGCCTCGACCACCGCCAACGCCTGCTCAACTGAGCGGGCGACGACCACATAGTCGTCGCCGATGCACCAAGCGCGAAGAGGCAAGTGGCGCTCCAACTCTTCCAACCGCAGCAGTTCTTCAACGCTCTGCAGCGCTGCAGTGGCTTCCGCATTATCAGGGGCTGCGTCGACAGCCAGGCGTCGCTGGGCGAGCTCATCGAACCAAAACAGATGGTTGTGGTAGACCGCAGCGTCGGCGGTTTCATGCGCTTGGGCAGCCTTTCGCGCTACCCAGGCGTCCGCAACCGTACCGGTACCAGAAGCAGCAAGCCATTGGCTACGTTCACCGTCGGGCATGCAGTTCCACCATGCCATACCCGCCGCCTCGTCGGCGGTTGGCGAGCGCTCCGAAGAATCAGATTGCGGGGATATTGTCATGGCATGCCTCCTGTCGCGGTCAAATGTTGAAGCGCGATAACCGCGCCTTTACACACTGCTTGACCTGCCAAAGGCCGAGCAAGGCAGGAGCAGCGGGTCTAGTGAGGTTAGCGGCTCGACTCGGCCATTTCACGAAGGTCACTGAGAATCCTCGGAACGACCACAGATAATTTGCCAGGCTTCAGTGCAGCGTCTCTGATCGTGGTGGCAACATCTTCGTCGCGCCAATAGTTCTCAACAATCGTCGCAGATGCTTCAACCTGCCCGTAGACGTAATTATTGAGAAGGACCCCTGGTACATGTTTCAACACATAGCCCATCGCAAAGCGCCCGTGCCGCTTAACGCAAGCCTCCAGCAGGGCAGTCATTTCATCAAATCGCCCATCTTTCGCCAGCTCGCCTAGAGCTCCAAAAGCTGGCTCGCTGATATGTTTGCCGTCCCAGCCTTGAAAAAACTCGATAACGATCTCTTCTAACGCCCGCATCCTGCTACCTCTCCGAAATGGGTTAAATAGGGGTGTAAGCTGCCTATCTTATGCCCGAGAGCCCCGAAATTGCATTGGCGGCAATTTCATGGCTTCCCTATGGTTCGAACGTTAGGTTGAGCAGGTCGAAAAAGCGATCCTTCTTGGCAACGTCTTCTGGCTGCTGCTTAACGATTCGCTCCAATGCCGAACGATGCTCAGGCGTTTTGTTGACAACCTGCTGAGCGTGTTTTTCTGCTCGATCAAGGGCGGCAGAATGGCTGATAGCAGCCTTGTCACCCGCGCTACACAACAGGCGATGCCAGAGGCTTCTGTAGCTCGTCTGAACCAAAGCCCATTTGTAAGCTGCCAGTGCGGCGCATACTTCGCCTTCAATGGGGTCTGTCGTGGATTGGCGCATAGTGGAATTGTCCGTTATTTGGGGTGATTGATGGCAGCGTTACGCCGCGAACATCGTCAGCGCCACTATGAACAGACCGCCAAGCATGAATGCTTTGAGAAGCCAAAGAAACGCATTATCACTGGCGGCCTCTCCCCTCTCCAACGAGAAGAACGCAAGGGCTTCAATTGCTACTAGCGCCGTAAAGGCAATCACCCTCACACCGAAGGCATCAAAAAGCCCCCAAACGACAAGGGCAATTAGCCAGAAAACTAGAATACCAGGTAACACAGGCACCTTCGTGCCGCCAATCCTAAAATTTGCTGATGACAAAGCGCTGGCTGATTTCAGGAGGGTTGCAAAGAAAAAAAACAATGCAGCGGCTGCGAGCAGCACATAAGTAAGTTGGTTCAATTCGATTTATCTCCGCGATTGGGCGGTGATGCTTCCAGGGTTGCATGACCAACATCGTCGCTTCGCCTAA
>NZ_BCBP01000131.1:0-3477 GCF_001753955.1 Pseudomonas sp. NBRC 111139 | reverse complement strand
AGTACCCGCCCAGTTCGCCGGGCTGGTCCAGCAGCAGCACCTGCCCGGCAAACGCCGGCAGCTGCTCGCGCAGGTGCGCCTGGGTCAGCAGCAGCTCAATGCCGCTGTCTTCGAACATGTAGGCCAGCCGCTCGGCCGGGTAGTCCGGGTCCAGCGGTACATAGGCGGCGCCGGCTTTAAGGATCGCCAGCAGGCCAACGACCATTTCCAGCGAGCGCTCGGCGGCGATACCCACCAGGCTTTCCGGGCCGACACCCTGCTCGATCAGCTTGTGCGCCCACTGGCTGGACAGCTCACTCAATGCCCGGTAGCTCATGCGCTGGTCGCCGAACAGCAGTGCCGTGGCATCCGGCTGGCGACGCGCCTGCGCCTCGAACAGCTGGTGCACGCGCCAGTCGCCGGGGTAGTCGGTGACGGTGTCGTTAAGGTCGTGCAGCACCGCTTGCGCCTGCTGCGGGCTCAGCATCGGCAACTCGCCCAACGCCGTTTCGGCGCTGCTCTCAAGCATCTGCTGCAACACCTGCAACAGGTGCTCGCCAAGTTGCTCGGCCAACCGGGCACTGAACCGTGCCCGATCGGCTTTCAACTGCAGCGACAGGTGCGTACCCAGGTTAACCACCAGCGTCAGCGGGTAGTTGGTCTGTTCGTGGTTCGCCACCTCACCAAACACCAGGCTACTGGTGGTATCGGCCTGCAGCGCTTCGGACACCGGGTAGTTCTCGAACACCAGGATGCTGTCGAACAGCGCTTCGCCGCCCTGCCCGGCCCAGCGCTGGATATCGAACAATGGCGTGTGATCGTACTCACGCAGGGCGATGTTCAGCGCCTGCACGGCGTCCAGCCAGTCACCCAGCGCTTGCTCCGGGCGTGGGCTGGCAATGACCGGCAAGGTGTTGATGAACAGGCCGATCTGCTGCTCGATGCCCTTGAGTTCGGCCGGCCGCCCAGCCGTGGTCGCACCAAAGGCGACGCAGGCCTGGCCGGTATAGCGCTGCAGCACCAGCAGCCAGGCCGCTTGCACCACGGTATTGACGGTGACCCTGCGCTCACGGGCAAAGGCGTCCAGGCGGGCGGTCTGCCGGGCATCCAGTTGCTGTACCCGCTCGACCTGCCCCTGCCCTTCACTACCGGCTGCCCAGTCCGTGGCCCTGGCCAGCAAGGTGGGTGCATCCAGGTCTTGCAACTGGCGGGTCCAGAACGCCTGGCGGGCTGCGCCATCCTGGCGCTGCAGCCAGGCAATGTAGTCACGGAAGCGCCCCGGCCCTTGCTCCGGCACGCTGCCGTGGTAGCGCTGCAGCACCTCGCCCAGCAGCCGGGTATTGCTCCAGCCGTCCATCAGGATGTGGTGGCTGGTGTAGATCAGGTGATAACGCTGCGCGTCCAGGCGAATCAGGGTCAGGCGCAACAGCGGCGGCCGGACCAGGTCGAAGCCGGCCGCGCGGTCTGCAGCAGCGAACGCCTCCAGCGCATCGGCAAGGTCGTCACGGCCACGCCAGTCATGCACCGCGAACGGCAACTGCGCCTCACGCTGAATGATCTGCAACGGGCTGGCCAGCTCACCCCAGATGAAGCTGCCACGCAGCAGGTCATGGCAGTCGACGGCCGCTTGCCAGGCAGCACGGAAGCGCTCGGGATCCACGCCAGTCACATCGACCCGCAGCTGGTTGATGTAATCCCCGCCCTGCTGCAGCAGCGTATGGAACATCATGCCTTGCTGCATGGGTGAAAGCGGGAAGATGTCTTCGACCATCGCTGGCGGCAGCGGCAGGCTGTCGAGCTGGGCCTGGGTCAGGCCGGCCAGCGGAAAGTCCGACGGGGTCATGCCGGCATGTTCGCGCTGGCAGCAGTGTTCGACCAGGGCGCGCAGCTCGTGGCTGTATTCATCGGCCAGGCGCTGCACGGTGGCGACTTCGAACATGTCGCTGCTGAAGGTCCAGCCCAGGCTCAGCTCACCGGCGTAGACCTGGCCATTGAGCGTCAGCCAGTTACCC
The DNA here is from genome assembly GCF_001753955.1 of Pseudomonas sp. NBRC 111139. Lineage (NCBI taxonomy): Bacteria > Pseudomonadati > Pseudomonadota > Gammaproteobacteria > Pseudomonadales > Pseudomonadaceae > Pseudomonas > Pseudomonas sp. NBRC 111139. The sequence goes on along the minus strand of NZ_BCBP01000131.1, from coordinate 1,486 downwards.
AATGGCGCGTCCAGGCTTTGCTCATCGCCTTTGGGGTCTGCGCAGGGCACCAGCAGCGCCTGCTCATCGGTCGCCAGGTGGCCATCCAGCTGGCCCAGATAGTTGAAGGTGATGCGCGGCACCGGCAAGGCACGCAGGCACTCACGGCTGGCAGCGTCTGCCAGGTAGCGCAGCACACCATAGCCAATGCCCTTTTCGGGCACGGCGCGCAGTTGTTCCTTGACCTGCTTGATCGACCCATCCAGCGTTGCCGCCGGGCTCAGCCGCAGCGGGAACAGGCTGGTGAACCAGCCGACCGTGCGGCCCAGGTCGAGGTTGTCGAACAGCGCTTCGCGCCCGTGCCCTTCCAGCTCGATCAGGGTCGAGGGTTCGCCGCTCCAGCGGCAGATTACCCGCGCAAGCGCAGTCAGCAGCAGGTCGTTGACCTGGGTGCGGTAAGCGGCCGGGGCCTGCTGCAACAGCTGTCGGGTCAGCGCCCCGTCCAGGTGGCTGTAGACCGTGTGGGCGTACCGGTTGCTCAGGGCGCCAGCGCTGTTGTCCTGCGGCAGGCTGCCGCTGGCATGGCTCAACTGCGCCTGCCAATAGCCCAGTTCGGCCTGCAACGTGTCGCTGCCGGCGTAGGCCTGCAGCTGTTCGGCCCAGGCCCTGAAGGCACTGGTCTTGGCGGGCAACTGTGGCACCTGCCCGGCCGCACACTGTTGGTAGGCCCGGTGCAAGTCCTCCAGCAGAATACGCCAGGACACCCCATCGACGACCAGATGATGGATCGCCAGCAACAGGCGCTGACTGCCGTCCGCCAAGGTTGCCAGCACCGCGCGCAGCATCGGCCCATCGGCCAGGTTGAGGCTGCGTTGGGCCTCGGTGCCCAATGCCTGCAGCTCACCGGCATCGGCCAGTGTCGCGCACCATAGCAAAGGTGGCTGTACCGGCCCGGCAGGCCGGTAGCTGGCCTGCCACTGCCCATCAACCTCGACGAAGCTCAGGCGCAGGCTGTCGTGGTGCGTGACCAGGGCCTGCAGCGCCTGCTCCAGTGCCTGTGCATCAAGCACTTGCAGCGGGCGGAACAGCACCGACTGGTTCCACTGCTGGCGGTCGGCAATGGCTGTGTCGAAGAAGGCATGCTGTACCGCCAGCATCGGGGTTGGCCCGTGCAATGGGCGCTGGTCGGCCTGTGCCGCACACCCCACCTGGGCGACTGCGGCCAGGTCTTGTACCGTCTGGTGCTGGAACAGGTCCTTGGTGGTGAAGCGGATGCCCGCCTGGCGGGCGCGGCTGACCACCTGGATCGAGACGATCGAGTCGCCACCGAGGGTGAAGAAGTTGTCGCTGCGGCCGACCCGCTCCAGCTTGAGCAGGTCCTGCCAGATCGCCGCGATCTGCTGCTCCAGCGGACCTTGCGGTGCACTGTAGGCCTGCTGCAGGGCGCTGTTGTCGGGCTTGGGCAAGGCCTTGCGGTCGAGCTTGCCGTTGGCCGTCACCGGCCAGG
>NZ_BCBP01000130.1:0-4311 GCF_001753955.1 Pseudomonas sp. NBRC 111139 | reverse complement strand
GCTCGATCTGCGCCACAACACACCTATCCAGACGGCCACCCTGGCGAGAACACAAAACTCTGAAAAAGGACTAGTCATCGCGCAAGTTGTACGATAACTTACCTCCAACGCAAAACAACACCCCTCACCCAAGCGCCACAGGATGCCAACAACAATGAATCCACAAGAACTTAAATCCATCCTCTCCCACGGCCTGCTGTCTTTCCCGGTCACCGACTTCAATGCCCAGGGCGACTTCAACCCGGCTGGCTACATCAAGCGCCTTGAGTGGCTGGCCCCCTACGGCGCCAGCGCGCTGTTCGCCGCTGGCGGTACCGGTGAATTCTTCTCCCTGGCCGCCAGCGAATACAGCCAGGTGATCAAGACCGCGGTCGACACCTGCGCCACTTCGGTGCCGATCCTCGCCGGTGTCGGTGGCTCTACCCGTCAGGCCATCGAATACGCTCAGGAAGCCGAGCGCCTGGGTGCCAAGGGCCTGCTGTTGCTGCCGCACTACCTGACCGAAGCCAGCCAGGACGGCGTCGCCGCCCACGTCGAAGCGGTGTGCAAATCGGTAAACATCGGGGTGGTGGTGTACAACCGCAACGTCTGCCGCCTGAACGCCGACCTGCTGGAAAAACTGGCCGAGCGCTGCCCGAACCTGATCGGCTACAAGGACGGCCTGGGTGATATCGAACTGATGGTGTCGATCCGTCGTCGCCTGGGCGAGCGCTTCAGCTACCTGGGTGGCCTGCCGACCGCCGAAGTGTATGCTGCCGCCTACAAGGCCCTGGGCGTACCGGTTTACTCCTCCGCGGTGTTCAACTTCGTGCCGAAAACCGCCATGGACTTCTACAACGCCATCGCCCGTGACGACCACGCCGCCGTGGCCAAGCTGATCGACGATTTCTTCCTGCCCTACCTGGACATCCGCAACCGCAAGGCCGGCTACGCCGTGAGCATCGTCAAGGCCGGCGCCAGAATTGCCGGTTACGACGCTGGCCCGGTGCGCACTCCGCTGACCGACCTCACCGCCGAAGAGTACGAAATGCTCGCCGCGCTGATGGACAAGATGGGCCCGCAGTAAGCGCTGCCCGCGGCCTGCCAGATGCCGCACCCGGAGTGGGCCTACCCCCACTCCGGTTACAATTCGTGAGCCCGCACAAAAATAACTAGTGGGAGTTTTGCCAGCATGCAAGCGACTAAGAAAACGCATGTGCGCTACCTGATCCTGTTCATGCTGTTTCTGGTGACCACGATCAACTATGCCGACCGCGCGACCATTGCTATCGCAGGCTCCAGCCTGCAGAAAGACCTCGGCATTGACGCCGTAACCCTCGGTTATATCTTTTCCGCCTTCGGATGGGCTTACGTGGCTGGCCAGATTCCTGGTGGCTGGCTGCTCGATCGCTTCGGTTCCAAGAACGTCTACGCCTTCAGCATCTTCACCTGGTCGCTGTTCACCCTGCTGCAGGGTTTTGTCGGTGGCCTGCCGGTTGCCTGGGCCGTGGTCACCCTCTTCACCCTGCGCTTCCTGGTCGGTTTCGCCGAAGCCCCGTCATTCCCGGGTAACGCGCGCATCGTCGCCGCATGGTTCCCGACCCAGGAACGCGGCACGGCGTCGGCCATCTTCAACTCGGCGCAGTATTTCGCCACTGCACTGTTCGCCCCGATCATGGGCTGGATCGTGTTCAGCTTCGGCTGGGAGCACGTCTTCGTGGTCATGGGTGTGCTGGGCATCATCTTCTCGATGGTGTGGCTGAAGACCATCTACAATCCGCGCCAACACCCGCGCATCAGCCAAAGCGAACTCGAGCACATCGAGCAGAACGGCGGCCTGGTCGACATGGACCAGAAGCGCGGCAGCGACGGCCCGAAATGGGGTTACATCAAGCAGTTGCTGACCAGCCGCATGCTGCTGGGCGTATACCTAGGCCAGTACTGCATCAACGCCATCACCTACTTCTTCCTCACCTGGTTCCCGGTGTACCTGGTGCAGGAACGTGGCATGACCATTCTCAAGGCCGGCTTCATCGCCTCGCTGCCGGCGGTGTGTGGTTTTATCGGCGGCGTCCTGGGTGGCGTGATCTCCGACTGGCTGCTGCGCCGCGGCAACTCGCTGACCTTTTCGCGCAAACTGCCGATTGTCTGTGGCCTGCTGCTGTCCACCACCATGGTGTTCTGCAACTACGTCGATGCCGAGTGGATGGTGGTTGGCTTCATGACGCTGGCGTTTTTCGGCAAGGGCATTGGCGCACTGGGCTGGGCGGTGGTCGCGGACACTTCACCCAAGCAGATTGCCGGGCTGTCCGGTGGCCTGTTCAACACCTTCGGCAACATCGCGTCGATCACCACCCCTATCGTGATCGGCTACATCATCAGCGCCACCGGCTCGTTCAAGTGGGCGCTTGTGTACGTGGGTGCCAACGCGCTGGTCGCGGTATTCAGCTATCTGGTTATCGTCGGCCCCATCAAGCGTATCGAATTGCGTGATGCTGCCCCGAAGCCACACGCTGAGCCTGCCACCGACGGCGAACTGGCCAGCTCCCGTCACTGAAAAAACACGCCCGCGCCGTGTCACCCGGCATGGGCGGATGTACAAAAGCCTGAGAACCTGACAAGTAGGGCCCAAACATGCAGTTGATCGAACATTCCGACTCGCCCCGCTACGTCCGCCTGCACGACGACGACAACGTCGTGGTCGTTGTCAACGACGGCGGCTTGGGCGAAGGCGCCCGCTTCGCCGACGGCCTGACCCTGATCGAAGGCGTGCCGCAAAGCCACAAGGTGGCCACCGTGGCCATCGCCAAGGGCGAGCCCGTGCGCCGCTACGGGCAAATCATCGGCTACGCGCTGGAAGACCTGCGCCAAGGCAGCTGGGTTCAGGAAAGCCAGCTGGCCATGCCGGCCGCCCCGGACCTGGACAGCCTGCCGCGCTGCGATGCAGTGCCACAACCGCTGCCGCCGCTGGAGGGCTTCACCTTCGAGGGCTATCGCAACGCCGACGGCACTGTCGGCACCCGCAATATCCTCGGCATCACCACCACCGTGCAGTGCGTGACCGGCGTGCTGGAACATGCAGTCAAGCGCATTCGCAACGAACTACTGCCCAAATACCCCAACGTCGATGACGTGGTAGCCATTACCCACAGCTACGGCTGCGGTGTGGCAATCAACGCCCGCGACGCTTACATCCCGATCCGCACCGTGCGCAACCTGGCGCGCAACCCCAACCTGGGCGGCGAGGCACTGGTGATCAGCCTGGGCTGTGAAAAACTGCAAGCCAGCCAGGTGATGCACGACAACGACCCCTCGGTGGACCTCAGCGACCCATGGCTGTACCGCCTGCAAGATGCCAGCCTTGGCTTTGTTGAAATGATCGAGCAGATCATGGACCTGGCCGAAACCCGCCTGAAGAAGCTCGACCAGCGCCGCCGCGAAACGGTCCCGGCCAGCGAACTGATCCTCGGTATGCAATGCGGTGGCAGCGACGCCTTCTCGGGCATCACCGCCAACCCGGCACTGGGCTATGCCGCCGACCTGCTGGTCCGCGCTGGCGCCACCGTGCTGTTCTCTGAAGTGACCGAGGTGCGCGACGCGATCTACATGCTGACCTCGCGCGCGGAAAACCAGGACGTTGCCGACGCGCTGGTGCGCGAAATGGACTGGTACGACCGCTACCTGCAGCAAGGCGCCGCCGACCGCAGCGCCAACACCACGCCGGGCAACAAGAAAGGCGGGCTGTCGAACATCGTCGAGAAATCGCTGGGTTCGATCGTCAAGTCAGGCAGCGGCGCTATACAGGGTGTGCTCGGCCCAGGCCAGCGGGTCAACCGCAAAGGCCTGATTTTCTGCGCCACCCCGGCCAGCGACTTTGTCTGTGGCACCTTGCAACTGGCGGCCGGCATGAACCTGCACGTCTTCACTACCGGCCGTGGCACCCCGTATGGCCTGGCCATGGCGCCGGTGGTCAAGGTGTGTACCCGCAGCGAACTGGCCCAGCGCTGGCCCGACCTGATCGACATCGACGCCGGCCGCATCGCCAGTGGTCGCTCGACCATCGAGGAGCTGGGTTGGGAGCTGTTCCATTACTACCTGGACGTGGCCAGTGGCCGCAAGCAGACCTGGGCTGAACAACACCGGCTGCACAACGACATCACCCTGTTCAACCCGGCGCCCATTACCTGATGCCGCAGCCTTGACCACGCATTCACACACTCCAACCTCAAGCCCACAGGAGCACCCCATGCCTGAAATCCTCGGCCATAACTTCATCGCCGGTCAGCGCAGTGCCGCTGGCCCTCAGCGTCTGCAGAGCCTGGACGCCAGCAC
>NZ_BCBP01000129.1:0-4436 GCF_001753955.1 Pseudomonas sp. NBRC 111139 | reverse complement strand
GCGGGCAAAAAAAATCCCCGACCTAAGCCGGGGATTTTTTCGTTACGCCAGGATCAATCCTCGCGGTAGCGACGCAGCTTCAGCTGCTTGCCAGCCACGCGGGTGTCCTTGAGCTTGGACAGCAGCTTCTCGAGGCCGTCTTCCGGCAGCTCGACCAGGCTGAAGCTGTCGCGCACCTGGATGCGGCCGATAGCGTCACGCGCCAGGCCACCTTCGTTGAGGATCGCCCCCAGCAGGTTCTTGGCAGCGATGCCATCACGGGCACCCAGGGCGGTACGGCAACGCACGCGGCCTTCGGCCAACGGCAGCGGTGCACGGCGCTCACGATCACCACGGTCAGGACGCTCGCCACGCTCACCGCGCTCGGTACGCTCACCACGCGGGGCGAAGCTCGGCACCAGTGGCTGCTCGCGCTCTACCGCCGCCAGGTCCAGCGCCTGGCCATTGGTGGCCTTGCGCAGCAGGGCCGAAGCCAGGGCACGCGCGCTGCAACCCAGGTCGGTGGTCAGGCGGTCGAACAGCTCGCCGTGGGTGGCTTCTGCTTCGGCTACCAGCGGCGCCAGGCTCGAGGTCAGCTTCTTGATGCGGGCATCCAGCACGGCCTGGGCATTCGGCAGGCGCGCTTCGGCAACCTTCTGCCCGGTAACACGCTCGATCACCTGCAGCATGCGACGCTCACGCGGGGTAACCAGCAACAGTGCACGGCCATCGCGACCGGCACGGCCAGTACGGCCGATACGGTGTACGTAGGATTCCGGGTCGTACGGCATGTCAACGTTGAACACGTGAGTGATGCGCGGTACGTCCAGGCCACGGGCAGCGACGTCGGTGGCGACGACGATGTCCAGGCGGCCATCCTTGAGCGAGTCGATCACGCGCTCACGCTGGTTCTGGGCGATATCGCCGTTCAGTGCAGCAGCCTTGTAGCCTTTGGCTTCCAGCGCGGCGGCCAGGTCCAGGGTGGCTTGCTTGGTACGCACGAAGGCGATCAGCGCGTCGAACTCTTCCACTTCCAGCAGACGCAGCACAGCCGGGATCTTCTGGTCCGCGTGGACCATCAGGTGGGCCTGCTCGATCGCGGTAACGGTCTGGGTCTTGGTCTGGATCTTGACGTGCTTGGGTTCACGCAGGTGACGCTCGGCGATCGAACGGATCGACGACGGCAGGGTAGCGGAGAACAGTACGGTCTGACGGGTAGCCGGGATTGCGTCGAAGATCACTTCGAGGTCGTCCATGAAGCCCAGCTTCAGCATCTCGTCGGCTTCGTCCAGTACCAGGTACTGTACGGTCGACAAGACTTTTTCGTCACGACGCAGGTGGTCGCACAGACGGCCCGGGGTGGCCACGACGATTTGCGCGCCGTTGCGGATCGCACGCAGCTGTGGGCCCATCGGGGCACCACCGTAGACGGCGACAACGTTCACGCCCGGCATCTGCTTGGCGTAGGTTTCGAAAGCGGTAGCAACTTGCAGCGCCAACTCACGGGTTGGCGCCAGGATCAGGGCTTGCGGTTCGCGCTTGCTCACATCGATCTTGTTCAGGATCGGCAGGGCGAAGGCAGCGGTTTTGCCGGTGCCAGTCTGCGCCTGGCCGATCATGTCGTGACCGGCGAGGATGATCGGGATCGATTGTTGCTGAATGGCGGACGGCTCTTCGTAGCCGGTAGCCACAACGGCAGCAACAATGTTCGGGTTAAGATCGAGAGCGGCGAAGCCGCCGGTTTCCTGGGTCATGGGTCTGCCTCTAGGTGCATCCGCAAAGACCCATGCTCCAAAGCTGCACATGCCTTGAAAGACCGTCAGGTCACCCAGGCAGCTTTGGCGGCGGGGATTTGCGAAAACGATTGAAAAAGAAAACTTGGGAAGGTCCGCCTAGCGGACGCGCAGCCGAAGCTGGACTCGGAGGATTTGCACCACCTGATTTTGAGGTCCGCTAAAAGACCGGCGCGTACTATACCTGAAATAGTCGCGTACGTGAGGAATATTTTCATGGAGGCAGGGCCAGTATCGGGCCATCAAGCACGACAGGCTGAATCGATAATCCCCTGAAGCCTGGCGCGCTCGGTGTCGGCGCGCGTCAGCCACTCACGTCGCCGGCCGAATCTCGCGGATCAGCCCCTCGAGGCTGTACCCCAAACGCGGCGCCAGCGCCTCGGCCCGGGCTCTCAAACCGTCCAGGTCCAGCGACTGCTCCAGGTCTGCCGGCACCAGCAAAATCACATTGCCCTCCTTCACAGGCAGTTCCCAGTAATGCCGGTGGTACAACCCGCGCAACAACGCCGCGCCCAGCGGCCTGCCATCATCGGTGGCCCACTGGTTGATCACCAGCCAGCCGCCCGGGTTCAGGTGCTGCTGGCAGTTCTCCAGAAAGTTCCACGCCAGGTGCCCGACCCCAGGACCATGGTCGGTGTACAAGTCAACGAACAGCAGGTCGGCCTTCTCTGCCGTGGGCAGCAGCTCCAGGGCATCGCCGATGCGCACATACAGCCGCGGGTCGTCGTCCAGGCCCAGGTAATCCATGGCCAGGCGCGGCACATCCGGGCGCAGCTCGATGGCCTCGATGTCTTCCAGCGGCAGGAACTTCATGCAGGCCTGGGTCAGCGTGCCGGCGCCCAGGCCCAGAAACAGTGCACTCTCAGGCAGTTCGTGGCACAGCGCCCCCACCAGCATGGCGCGGGTGTAGTCGTACTCCAGCCAGCTGGGGTCGGCGGTGAACACACAGCTTTGCTCGATCGCATCGCCGAATTCCAGAAAGCGGTAGTCGTCTACTTCGTACACGCTGATGACGCCAAACGCATCTTCCACCCGTGCCAGCAGCCGCTCTTGCCGTTCCGCCGTCATGTCCACCACCCGCCTGCGCAAAAACGCGCATTGTCCGCCAACACCCTTGATGCAACAAGCGCAGCGCCAACTGTTACCATGGCCCATAGCCTACAACCGACAAGACCGAGCCCAAGATGAACCAACCGTGGAGCCCCGACAGCTGGCGTGCCCTGCCGATCCAGCAGCAACCGACCTACCCCGATGCCGCGCACCTGCTGAAGGTTGAACAGACCCTGGCCAGCTACCCGCCGCTGGTGTTCGCGGGTGAGGCGCGCGAGCTGCGCCGGCAGTTCGCCGAGGTCACCGAAGGCCGTGCCTTTCTGCTTCAGGGCGGCGATTGCGCCGAGAGCTTCGCCGAGTTCTCGGCTGCAAAAATCCGCGACACCTTCAAGGTGTTGCTGCAAATGGCCATTGTCATGACCTTTGCGGCCGGCTGCCCGGTGGTGAAAGTGGGGCGTATGGCCGGGCAGTTCGCCAAACCGCGCTCATCTGGCGATGAAACCATTGGCGACATCACCCTCCCCGCCTACCGTGGCGACATCGTCAACGGCATCGGTTTCGACGCCAAAAGCCGCATTCCGGACCCGGAACGCCTGCTGCAGGCCTACCACCAGGCCACCGCCAGCCTCAACCTGCTGCGCGCGTTCGCCCAGGGCGGGTTTGCCGACCTGCACCAGGTGCACAAGTGGAACCTGGACTTCATCGCCAACTCGGCGCTGGCCGACAAGTACCACCAGTTGGCCAATCGCATCGATGAAACCCTGGCGTTCATGCGTGCCTGTGGCCTGGACAGTGCGCCGCAACTGCGCGAAACCAGCTTCTTCACGGCTCACGAAGCGCTGCTGCTGAACTATGAAGAAGCCTTCGTGCGCCAGGACAGCCTGACCGGCGACTACTACGACTGCTCGGCGCACATGCTGTGGATCGGCGACCGCACCCGCCAGCTCGATGGGGCCCATGTGGAGTTCCTGCGTGGCGTGCACAACCCGATTGGGGTCAAGGTTGGCCCGAGCATGAACCCCGAAGAGCTGATCCGCCTGATCGACACGCTCAACCCGGCGAACGACCCGGGGCGTTTGAACCTGATCGTGCGCATGGGCGCGAGCAAGGTTGGCGACCACTTGCCAGGGCTGATCCGCACTGTCGAGCGCGAGGGGCGCAAGGTGCTGTGGAGTTCCGATCCGATGCACGGCAACACCATCAAGGCCAGCAGCGGTTACAAGACCCGCGATTTTGCGCAGATTCTGGATGAGGTGAAGCAGTTCTTCCAGGTACACCAGGCCGAGGGCAGCCATGCCGGCGGTATCCATATCGAGATGACTGGGCAGAACGTCACCGAATGCATCGGCGGTGCCCGGCCGATCACCGAGGATGCGTTGTCTGACCGGTATCACACCCATTGTGATCCGCGGATGAATGCTGATCAGTCGCTGGAGTTGGCATTCCTGATTGCCGAAACCCTCAAGCAGGTACGGCGCTGAGCGCTTTTCGCTTTTGATCTTGCTTCTAAGTGCGCGGTAGTTCAGGCGATGCAGATTGCGACTTCAGGAGGCCGAGTGGAGGCCTTGCGGCCATCGCAAATGGACTGTACGCCCGATCAGAACGAGCGCTTAC
>NZ_BCBP01000128.1:0-4926 GCF_001753955.1 Pseudomonas sp. NBRC 111139 | reverse complement strand
GTGCTACGGTCGTGACCTGGCTCGCGGTCACCAGGTGAACATCGGTGAAGCTGTCGGCGTTATCGCTGCCCAGTCGATCGGTGAGCCGGGTACCCAGCTGACCATGCGTACGTTCCACATCGGTGGTGCCGCAAGCCGTACTTCGGCTGCCGACAGCGTCCAGGTGAAGAATGGCGGTATGGTGCGTCTGCACAACCTGAAGCAGGTTGAGCGTGCCGACGGTAACCTGGTTGCCGTATCGCGTTCGGGTGAGTTGGCGATTGCCGACGAGTTCGGTCGTGAGCGTGAGCGCTACAAGCTGCCTTACGGTGCGGTGATTTCGGTCAAGGAAGGTGAAAAGGTCGAAGCTGGCGCCATCGTTGCCAAGTGGGACCCGCACACTCACCCGATCGTTACCGAGCTGAAAGGTACCGTGACCTTCGTGGGCATGGAAGAAAACATCACCATCAAGCGTCAGACCGATGAACTGACTGGCTTGACCAATATTGAAGTACTGGACGTCAAGGATCGCCCTGCCGCAGGCAAGGAAATCCGTCCAGCAATCAAGATGGTCGATGCCTCAGGCAAGGACCTGTACCTGCCAGGTACCGACGTACCTGCCCAGTACTTCCTGCCAGCCAACGCCCTTGTCGGTGTGGCTGACGGTGCGCAGATCGGTGTTGGTGACGTTATCGCGCGTATCCCGCAAGAAACGTCGAAGACCCGTGACATTACCGGTGGTCTGCCGCGTGTTGCCGACCTGTTCGAAGCGCGTCGTCCGAAAGAAGCCTCGATTCTGGCTGAAGTCAGCGGCACCATCGCATTCGGTAAAGAGACCAAGGGCAAGCGTCGCCTGGTGATCACTCCGACCGACGGTAGCGATCCGTACGAAGAGCTGATTCCGAAGTGGCGCCACCTGAACGTCTTCGAAGGTGAACAGGTAAACCGCGGCGAAGTTATCTCTGACGGCCCGAGCGATCCGCATGACATCCTGCGTCTGCTGGGTGTAAGCGCGCTGGCGAAGTACATCGTCAACGAGATCCAGGATGTTTACCGTCTGCAAGGCGTGAAGATCAACGACAAGCACATCGAGACCATCCTGCGTCAGATGCTGCGCAAGGTCGAGATCTCCGAGTCGGGCGATTCCAGCTTCATCAAGGGCGACCAGATGGAACTGACTCAGGTGCTGGTAGAGAACGAGCGTCTCGCTGGCGAGGACAAGTTCATCTCCAAGTTCACCCGTGTGCTGCTGGGTATCACCAAGGCCTCGCTGTCCACCGAGTCGTTCATTTCCGCGGCTTCCTTCCAGGAAACCACCCGCGTACTGACCGAAGCGGCTGTAACCGGCAAGCGCGACTACCTGCGCGGCCTGAAAGAGAACGTGGTCGTGGGTCGTCTGATCCCGGCTGGTACTGGTCTGGCCTACCACAGCGAGCGTAAGCGTCGCCGTGATGCCGACAAACCGCTGCGTGTAAGCGCCAGTGAAGTGGAAGCTGCACTGACCGAAGCGCTGAATTCCAGCGGTAACTAAGTACAGGGCAAGGCCCCGGCAAGCCTCGGGCGAGCATCGGCGACATGAAATGTTGCCGATGATCGGGCGGGGAGGGCCGGGGCCTCGTCTTGACTGGGTGCAAGATCCTCTTTAGACTTTTGTACCCTTAAATTTGGTGAGGCTCCGTCTCGCCAATTTTTGGCTTTCTTGCAAGACAATAGAGTCGCAAGACAATCAGTGGAGCTAGTAGATGGCAACTATCAACCAGCTGGTACGTCAGCCGCGTAAGCGTTCGGTCGAGAAGTCCGACGTTCCTGCGCTGCAGAACTGCCCGCAGCGTCGTGGCGTGTGCACCCGTGTGTACACCACCACGCCGAAAAAACCTAACTCGGCACTGCGTAAAGTATGCCGTGTGCGTCTGACCAACGGTTTCGAGGTTTCCTCGTACATCGGTGGTGAAGGCCACAACCTGCAAGAGCACAGCGTCGTCCTGATTCGTGGCGGCCGTGTAAAAGACTTGCCAGGTGTTCGTTACCACACCGTTCGCGGCTCTCTGGATACTTCGGGCGTTAAAGGCCGTAACCAGGGTCGTTCGAAGTACGGTACCAAGCGTCCGAAGTAATCGGTCGTTTGCAGACATCCATTTTTTTGAGTCGATAAGAGTAAGGTCGGGCGTGGGTCGAATGACCTGGTCCCGGGCTAACCTGAAGACCGTTTGAGGGCTTATCATGCCAAGACGTCGTGTAGCAGCAAAACGTGAGATCCTTGACGATCCGAAGTACGGATCCCAGATCCTCGCGAAGTTCATGAACCACGTGATGGAAAGCGGCAAGAAGGCCGTAGCCGAGCGCATCGTTTACGGTGCCCTGGATACCGTCAAAGCACGCAAGAACAGCGACCCCCTGGAAATCTTCGAGAAAGCTCTCGACGCCATCGCTCCGCTGGTCGAAGTAAAGTCCCGTCGTGTCGGCGGTGCCACTTACCAGGTTCCGGTTGAAGTTCGTCCATCCCGTCGTAACGCTCTGGCAATGCGCTGGCTCGTAGACTACGCCCGCAAGCGCGGCGAGAAGTCGATGGCTCTGCGTCTGGCCGGCGAGCTGCTGGATGCTGCCGAAGGCAAGGGTGCTGCAGTCAAGAAGCGTGAAGACGTTCACCGTATGGCTGAAGCCAACAAAGCGTTCTCGCACTACCGCTTCTAATTCAAGCATCAATCTTTTTGCGAGGGCTTTATGGCTCGTACTACAGCAATTAACCGCTACCGTAACATTGGTATCTGTGCCCACGTTGACGCGGGCAAGACCACCACTACCGAGCGGATCCTGTTCTACACAGGTCTGAGCCACAAAATGGGCGAGGTGCATGACGGCGCCGCGACCACCGACTGGATGGTGCAGGAGCAGGAGCGGGGTATCACCATTACCTCCGCTGCCGTTACCACCTTCTGGAAGGGTTCCCGTGGTCAGTATGACAACTACCGCGTAAACGTCATCGATACCCCTGGCCACGTTGACTTCACCATTGAAGTAGAGCGTTCGCTGCGTGTACTCGACGGCGCGGTCGTTGTGTTCTGTGGCACCTCCGGCGTTGAGCCGCAGTCCGAAACCGTATGGCGTCAGGCCAACAAGTACGGCGTTCCGCGTGTTGTTTACGTGAACAAGATGGACCGTGCTGGTGCAAACTTCCTGCGCGTCGTAGGTCAGATCAAGAACCGTCTGGGTCACACTCCGGTTCCTGTTCAGCTGGCCATCGGTTCGGAAGATAACTTCCAGGGTCAGGTTGACCTGATCAAGATGAAGGCTATCTACTGGAACGACGACGACAAGGGTACTACCTACCGCGAGGAAGAAATTCCTGCGGATATGGTCGAGCTGGCTAACGAATGGCGCAACAACATGGTTGAAGCCGCCGCCGAAGCCACCGAAGAGCTGATGAACAAGTACCTTGAAGAAGGTGAGCTGTCCGTCGAAGAGATCAAGGCAGGCCTGCGCGCGCGCACCCTGGCCAGCGAGATCGTTCCGGCTGTCTGCGGTTCGTCGTTCAAGAACAAGGGTGTTCCCCTGGTTCTCGATGCCGTTATCGACTTCCTGCCAGCTCCGACCGAGATCCCTGCGATCAAGGGTATCCACCCTGACCTGATCGACGTGCCTAAGGACGAAGTCAAGCCAGAGCAGTTCGACGAGCGTCATGCTGACGACGACGAGCCGTTCTCGGCCCTGGCCTTCAAGATTGCCACCGACCCGTTCGTTGGTACTCTGACCTTCGTTCGCGTTTACTCGGGCTTCCTGACCTCCGGTGACTCCGTCATCAACTCGGTCAAAGGCAAGAAAGAGCGCGTTGGTCGTATGGTCCAGATGCACGCCAACCAGCGTGAAGAGATCAAAGAAGTACGTGCAGGCGACATCGCTGCTCTGATCGGCATGAAGGACGTCACCACTGGTGATACCCTGTGCAACGCCGACAAGCCGATCATCCTTGAGCGTATGGACTTCCCTGAGCCTGTGATTTCGCTCTCTGTAGAGCCGAAAACCAAGCAGGACCAGGAGAAGATGGGTATCGCACTGGGCAAGCTGGCTCAGGAAGACCCATCGTTCCGCGTCAAGACCGATGAAGAAACCGGTCAGACCATCATCTCCGGTATGGGTGAGCTGCACCTGGATATCCTCGTTGACCGCATGAAGCGCGAATTCAACGTCGAAGCCAACATCGGCAAGCCGCAGGTTTCGTACCGCGAGAAGATCACCAAATCCAACGTCGAGATCGAAGGCAAGTTCGTTCGTCAGTCGGGTGGTCGTGGTCAGTTCGGTCACTGCTGGGTTCGCTTCTCCGAGCCGGACGTGGACGACAAGGGCAACATCACTGAAGGTCTGGTGTTCTCCAACGAAGTCGTTGGTGGTGTGATTCCTAAGGAATACATCCCTGCGATCCAGAAGGGTATCGAAGAGCAGATGAAAAACGGCGTTGTTGCCGGTTATCCTCTGATCGGCCTGAAGGCCGCGGTATTCGACGGTTCGTACCACGACGTCGACTCCAACGAAATGGCGTTCAAAATCGCTGCTTCGATGGCGACCAAGCAACTGGCCCAGAAGGGCGGTGGCGTGGTTCTCGAGCCGATCATGAAAGTCGAAGTTGTAACCCCGGAAGACTACCTGGGTGACGTGATGGGTGACCTGAACCGTCGTCGTGGTCTGGTCCAGGGTATGGATGAGTCGGTCTCTGGCCGTGTCGTCCGTGCTGAAGTACCGCTCGGAGAAATGTTCGGTTACGCAACCGACGTTCGTTCCATGTCTCAGGGTCGCGCAAGCTACTCCATGGAATTCTCCAAATACGCCGAAGCTCCGTCGAACATCGTCGAAGCACTCGTTAAAAAACAAGGCTAATCCCCTTTAGGCAAGAGGTTCACTGTCGTGGCTAAAGAAAAATTTGATCGTTCCCTTCCCCACGTTAACGTCGGCACC
>NZ_BCBP01000127.1:0-5386 GCF_001753955.1 Pseudomonas sp. NBRC 111139 | reverse complement strand
CGCGGGTTTACCCGCGAAGAGGCCCTCAAGGCTTACGCGCTGCCATGTGCCCCAAATAGGCCAGCAGCGCATCCAGTTCCTGTTCACTCAACACACTTTCGGCAAACCCCGGCATCTTCGCCTGCGGCCACCGCCGCAGGCTTTGCGGGTCGCGTATCAACTTGCGTAAATAAACCGGCTGAAAATACTCGGTCGGGTTATACGGCACATTCAAGTCCGGCCCCACCTGCCCATCCCCCGCACCGTTCAACTGGTGGCACACCAGGCAATTCTGCTGGAACAGGGCAAAGCCCTGGCGCACCGGGCTGTCGGCCGGCAGCTTCGGGTCGGGTAGCAGCGCAGGAAACCGCTGGTCCACCGGGGCCAGCTTGCGAAGGGTGGCGATCTGGAATGGCCACTGTTCAGGGCGGATGCCGCTGGCCTGCGGCGCAGTCCACACCAGGTAGAACGGCCCGGCACTTGGCTTGCCTGGACCCAGTGACGGCCACGGCGTGTCGGGGTCTTCCACGGCCAGCCAGGCCCGTGCCGGCCCTTGCTGCAGCAAGGGCGCAGCGGGCATTTCGGCGGCAAAGCCATCCAGCGCCACGGCCTGCAGGTGATCGCTGGCAGTCACGCCTTTCAGCAGCGTGACCAGTGGCACCGCCCGATAGTGCATGGGGCGTTTGTAGGATACGTCCTGTTCGATGCTGATGTCCTGGGCCTCAGGGTGGCCAAGCAGTTCGGCGCTGCTCCACTGGCGCGGTGTCGCGCCCAGTTCAAGGTGCAGTTGCGCCGCCGACAATGGCAGGCTCAGGAGCAACGCTAGCAGGGCAAGGCAGTGGCGCATAGGCGATCTCCGACCATCAAGGCCAGCAGGTTACCTGTGCGTTGCCCGTTGGCGCCACCGCCGCAGTCAGCCAAACAAACGTGTCAGGTTCGGCAAGATCAACAGCAACGTGGTGGCAAATAAAATGAGCCCAGCTTGGCGAATTTTCGATTGTCTGAACATGGCGGACCGCCTTCTTGTTGTTATTCCTGAATACCCGTTGGCTTCCTTGTCGCGCTTCGGGTCGATCGCAGCGGCGTTGAATGGCGCCGGACTGCTTGCCGCTTGAAAGTGGATATACCTTCAACAGTAGGGTGTGCGTTATCCATATTTGAGAACCCTTTGTTCTAACCGTGCACTAAAACCATTCCTCTGGCTATGAGGCTAAGTGCTATCTAGCTGACACGCTCTATCTAGACAGTGGCGCAAGTACCCGGCAGGCGCCGACGAAATGTGACCGTTCGTCAGTGCAGCCTACTTGCTTGTACGTGCCTTTCGCGGCAGTCTCTACAGCAGATTCCCACCCATGTCGTTCAGGACTACCCCTATGTCGTTACGCATCTGCATCCTTGAAACCGATGTCCTGCGACCGGAGTTGACGGCGCAATATCAGGGCTACGGCAGGATGTTCGAGCAGCTCTTCTCGCGTCAGCCGATTGCCGCCGAATTTTGTGTGTACAACGTGATGCACGGCGACTATCCCGCCGACAGTGAAAAGTTCGATGCCTACCTTGTGACGGGCAGCAAGGCCGATTCGTTCGGTACCGACCCGTGGATCCAGACGCTAAAGGCCTACCTGCTCAAGTTGTACGAGCGCGGTGAAAAGCTGCTGGGCGTGTGTTTTGGCCACCAGTTGCTGGCCTTGACCCTGGGTGGCAAGGCCGAGCGGGCTGAGCAAGGCTGGGGCGTGGGTATTCATCGCTACTCGTTGGCGGCGCATGCGCCCTGGATGGACCCGGAGGTGTCGGAGCTGACCTTGCTGATCAGTCACCAGGACCAGGTGACCGAACTGCCGGAAGGCGCTACGGTGATTGCCTCCAGCGATTTCTGCCCGAATGCGGCGTACCACATTCGCGACCAGGTGCTGTGCTTCCAGGGCCACCCGGAATTCGTGCATGACTACTCCCGCGCACTGCTCGATGCGCGCCAGGAATACCTGGGTGACGAGGTGTACCACAAGGCCGTTGCCAGCCTGGCCACCGAGCACCAGGGAGATTTGGTAGGGGAGTGGATGTTGCGGTTCATCCAGCAGCCATCAAAGGCCAGCGACAGCGCCGCTTAAGCGGTGGCAACCCTTCGCGGGCACGCCCGCGAAGAGGCCATCAAAGCCAACCCGATTTCTTGAAGCTGGCATACAACCCGGCACACCCCGTCACAATCACCCCCAATACCGCGAAGTAACCGTAGTGCCAGCTCAGCTCCGGCATGTTCTGGAAGTTCATCCCGTAAACCCCGGCAATGGCCGTAGGGAATGCCAGAATCGCCGCCCAGGCCGCGAATTTGCGCTGCACGATGCTTTGCCGTGACGATTCCAGCAGCATGCCGATCTCAATCGTCTGGCTGGCAATGTCGCGGATGCCGGCCAAGTCTTCCATCTGCCGTGTCACGTGAATTTGCACATCACGAAAGTACGGGCGCATGTTCTTGTCGATGAACGGGAAGCTCAGGCGCTGCAGTTCTTCGCTCACTTCAACCAGAGGTGCCACGTAGCGGCGCAGGCGCAGGATGTCACGGCGCAGGCTGTGCAGGCGGCGGATGTCGTCTTCCCGCAGCGAGCCGCCCAGTACGCTTTCCTCCAGCGCTTCGATCTCGCCATGAATGGCCTCGCTGACCGGTTGGTAGTTCTCGGTGACGAAGTCGAGCAGGGCGTACAGCACGAAGTCTTCGCCATGTTCCAGCAGCAGGGGCCGAGCCTCGCAGCGCTGGCGGACCATGGCGTAGGATTTGGAGTGGCCGTTGCGGCAGGTGATGATGTAGCCGTTGCCCGCGAAGATATGGGTCTCGATGAATTCCAGTTTGCCTTCGTGGCGCACTGGCGAATAAGTGACGATGAACAACGCGTCACCGAAGGTTTCCAGCTTGGGCCGGCTGTGTTTTTCCAGGGCATCTTCGATGGCCAGTTCGTGCAGGTTGAACTGCGACTGCAGGTTGGCCAGCTCTTCGGCATTGGGCTCTTCCAGGCCGATCCACACAAAATGCCCCGGCTTGCGCGCCCACTCGCTGCCTTCGTCGATGCTGATGTTGGTGACCTTTCTGCCGGCGCTGTACACCGCCGATGCCACGACTCGACCCATGGTTGTCCGCTTATTCGATTGAACACGGATACAGCTTGGGCTGTACCCGGCTCCAGAGCAACCCCGGATCAGGCCAGTTCTTTTTCCATGCGGTCAATGCACTGCTGCATTTGCACCCGGCATTGCTCGATCAGCGCGGGCAGGTCCTGCAGCGTCATGCCCGTCGTGGCAATGGGCGGCAGCGAGCGCACAATCACCGTGCGCTGGCGCCAGCTGTTCAGGCTCAGGCGCCTGGCATAGCGGCTGACGCAGACCGGCACGATCGGCACACCGGCCTCGATGGCCATGTGAAACGCGCCTTTCTTGAACGCCAGCAAATGCTCGCCGGGATTGCGGGTGCCTTCGGGGAAAATCCAGATCGAGGTGTCGTCCTGCAGAACCCGGGTGGTCTTCTGTATGGCCCTGCGTGCCTGATAGGCATTCTTGCGGTCGACCAGCACGTTGCCGCCCAGCCAGAACAATTGGCCGAACAGCGGGATCCAGCCCAGGCTCTTCTTGCCGATGGCGACGGTGCGTTGCGGCACCACTTGGCCCAGCACGAACAGGTCGAAGTTGGACTGGTGGTTGGCCACGATCACACACCCGGGTGGATGGTCCCACAATGGGCCGACTTCGGCCTTGACCTTGATGCGCATCAGCCAGGTGGCCGGCAAGCTGTAGAGCCGGGCGAAAACGCGGCTGTTGTCAGGGTTGAAGGGGCGGCACAGGCCAATGAGCAGGCCCACGGCGCCAACGGCAAGGAAATGCAGCCCCAGCAGGAACATACGCAATGAATAAAGCATGGTACGGCTCACACCAGACGGTCGCGGGGCAGTGTACGGGTGTGCACTGGTTGGGGCAAACCTTGGTGCAGGCCTGTTCCGGCCTTTTCGCGGGCAAGCCCGCGAAAAGGGCCCGTGCGTCTAGCCCATATGCTGCTGATCCAGCTCGATCGCCTTGTCCAGCGCCTCCAGCAGCCCTTTGCGCACTTTCAGCTTGGTGTTCTTGTGCGCCAGCATGTTCAGCTTCTTCAGCTCTCGTGCTGCAGTCATTGCCGCTTCCTGCAACTGCTCGGCCGGTACCACCTTGTCGAGGAAGCCGGCATCCACGGCACCCTGCGGGTCAAATACTTCGGCATTGATCACCGAGCGGTGGAAGGCCGAGCGGCGCAGGCGGTCGCGGGCCAGTTCAATGCCGGCGTGATGCATGGTCATGCCGATTTGCACTTCGTTCAGGCATACCTTGTATGGCCCATCGACGCCAATGCGGTAGTCGGCCGACAGCAGCAGGAAGGCGCCCTTGGCCACGGCATTGCCGGGGCAGGCGACCACCACCGGGAACGGGTGCGACAGCAGCCGGCGGGCGAGGGTGGAACCGGCGGTGACCAGGCTGATGGCGTCTTTGGGGCCGCGGGTCATTACCTTGAGGTCGTAACCGCCTGACAGAATGCCCGGCTGCCCGGTGATGATCACTACTGCACGCTCCTCGGTAGCGCGGTCCAGCGCTGCATTGAAGGCAGTGATGACGTCCGGCGAGATGGCATTGACCTTGCCGTTGTTCAGGGTAAGGGTGGCGATGCCGTCTTCGGCGTGGTAGGTAATCAGCTCGCTCATGGCAGAGTCCTTTTGTTGGCGTGGCGACGACGTTACCCAGCGCCAGGGGCGAGGTAAAGCAGCAAGGCTGACTGGTCGGTCAGTGCTCATGGCAGCCCAAGTGCAAATACATGAAAAAATTGAAAAAAATGCTTGCCAAAGGGAAAGTCTTTCACTAAATTAGCGCACCTCGACAGGCCACAAGGCTTGAAGAGAAACGGTGAAGTGTCCGAGTGGTCGAAGGAGCACGCCTGGAAAGTGTGTATACGAGAAATCGTATCAAGGGTTCAAATCCCTTCTTCACCGCCACATTCTACGAAGAGCCCCCGCGCTGAAAAGCACGGGGGCTTTTTGTTGTGCGCCAGGCATGGCGCGTTGCGCGTAAGCGCAACCTGCTTGGCTGTGGTGGCCGAGCGGGTGACTTGGAGGTGAAAGTCCTCTACACACCCGGCAAGGGGAAGTGTTAGCCGGAGGCAAGGGTGTCGCGGGCGACTGCGAATCTGAAGGAAGCCCGAGGCAAAATGCTGGCCTGACGAACAGGAAGCGGATCAGGCGGCACAGCGGGGTCAGGCGGCAACAATCGCCAAAGCCCAATACTTGCACGGAGCGCTGTGACGTAAATCCGACAGGTATAAGCAGGAAGGTCGCGCGAATTACCCTGGGAGATCTGCACGCTTGCCATAGTGCTACCGAGCGTCGAGAGGCGACGGGATGAG
>NZ_BCBP01000126.1:0-5900 GCF_001753955.1 Pseudomonas sp. NBRC 111139 | reverse complement strand
AAATCGAAGCCCGCCTGCAGGCCCAGCCGCAGGTGCGCGAGGCCCTGGTGCTGGCCCAGGAAGGCGCGACCGGCCAGCAGCTGGTGGCCTACCTGATCCCCGCTGCCGAGGTAGCGCTGGAGCAGCAGGCCGGGCTGCGCGCGCAGCTGCGCGAACAGCTGAAGGAAGCGCTGCCGGACTACATGGTCCCGGCGCACCTGCTGCTGCTCGACCGGTGGCCGCTGACAGCCAACGGCAAGCTCGACCGCAAGGCCCTGCCCAAGGCCGATGCCAGCCTGTTGCAGCAAGGTTATCGCGCCCCAGGCAGTGAGCTGGAACAGCAGCTGGCAGCCATCTGGCAGGACGTGCTCAAGCTTGAGCAAGTGGGCCTGGACGACCACTTCTTCGAACTGGGCGGCCATTCATTGCTGGCCGTGAGCGTGGTATCGCGGGTGCAACTGGAACTCGGCCTGAGCCTGACCCCGCAACTGATTTTCCAGCACCCAACCCTGGCGAGCTTCGCCGAACAGCTGGCCCAGGCATCTGCGCCGGCGGACACACAAACACTCAGCAAGCTGTCGGCTCTGCTGGACGAAATGGAGGAGGTGTGATGGACACCGCAGTCGCCACGAAAATTGCTCAGCGCTTCATCAATCTGCCGCTGGAAAAGCGTCGCCAATACCTGCAGAAAATGCTTGAAGAGGGCGTATCCCCGGCCAACCTGCCCATTCCGCTGGTGCGCGACGACACCACCGTGGTGCCGTTGTCGTTTGCCCAGGAGCGCCAATGGTTCCTGTGGCAGATGGAGCCTCAGGGCACTGCCTACAACATCGGGGTCAGCCTGCGCCTGCATGGCCCGCTGAACCTGCAGGCCTTGCAAGGCAGTTTCGATGCGCTGCTGGCGCGGCACGAGAGCTTGCGCACCACGTTCACCCATGACAGCCGCGACGGTGGCCCACGCCAGCAAATCGCCCCA
The DNA here is from genome assembly GCF_001753955.1 of Pseudomonas sp. NBRC 111139. Taxonomy (NCBI): domain Bacteria; kingdom Pseudomonadati; phylum Pseudomonadota; class Gammaproteobacteria; order Pseudomonadales; family Pseudomonadaceae; genus Pseudomonas; species Pseudomonas sp. NBRC 111139. The sequence continues at coordinate 4,945 of NZ_BCBP01000126.1, read as the reverse complement.
CAGCTGACGGTAGCGATCGAATGCCGTGAGCGCGGTGTGGGCGATGAGCAGGCGCAGATTCAGGCCTTTGTCGAAGCCCACCGGGAGCAGCCGTTCGACCTGCAACATGGCCCCGTGTTGCGCGTGGCGTTGCTGCGCCTGGCGGCCGAGGACCATGTGTTCAGCCTGGTGGTGCACCACATCGCCGCTGACGGCTGGTCGCTGAAGGTCATGGTCGATGAACTGCTGCAGGGTTACAGTGCCTGCTGCCAAGGGCATGCCGTGGCTGTTCGGCCGCTGCCCATCCAGTACGCCGACTATGCCATCTGGCAACGGCGCTGGATGGAGGCCGGTGAGCGCGAGCGGCAGCTGGCCTACTGGCAAGCGCAGTTGGGTGGCCAGCAGCCGGTGCTGGAACTGCCCACCGATCGGCCCCGCCCGGGGCTGATGAGCTACCGCGGCGCACGGCACGACTTCAGCTTGCCGGCCGAACTGTGCCAACGCCTGCAAGACCTGGCCCGCCACGAAGGGGTGACCTTGTTCGTGCTGTTGCTGGCCGCGTTCCAGGCCTTGCTGCAGCGCTACAGCGGGCAGCAGGACATTCGCGTGGGTGTGCCTATCGCTAACCGCAACCGGGTAGAAACCGAAGGGTTGATCGGGTTTTTCGTCAACACCCAGGTGCTGCGCGCGCAAATCGAGCCGCAGCAGACCTTCCGCGCGCTGTTGCAGCAAGCCCGCCAGGCCGCCAGCGACGCCCAGGCCCATCAAGAGCTGCCGTTCGAACAACTGGTCGAAGCCTTGCAGCCGGGGCGCAGCCTGAGCCACAGCCCGTTGTTCCAGGTCATGTTCAACCACCAGCGCCAGGGCAATGGCCAGCAGGCCGCCAGCGACACAGCGCTGCGTATCGAGGCTTTGCCTGGCGAAACGCGCACCGCGCCGTTTGACCTCACCCTGGAAACCTTCGAAGCGCCAGGGCAGATCGGCGCTTCTTTCAACTACGCCACCGATCTGTTCGATGCCACGACCGTGGCGCGCATGGCCGGGCACTGGCTGCAATTGCTGGACGGCATCGTGGCGGACGCGGGCCAGCGAATCGCCGCGTTGCCACTGCTCAGCGACCGCGAGCTGGACGTGATCGGGCAAGCCTGGAATGACACGGCGGTGCCGGTTGCCGACGCCTGTATCCAGCACCTGATCGAGCAGCGTGCCCATGCCACACCGCATGCACCGGCCGTGCAGTTCGAAGACCAGACGCTGAGCTACCAGCAACTCAACGAACACGCCAACCGCCTGGCCTGGCGCCTGATCGAAGGCGGCGTGGGGCCGGACGTCAAAGTCGGGGTGGCCCTCGAACGCTCGCCACAGATGCTCGTCGCCTTGCTGGCCGTGCTCAAGGCCGGGGGTGCCTATGTACCGCTGGACCCCCACTACCCGGACGAGCGGCTGGCCTACATGATGGAGGACAGCGGCATCAGGCTGCTGCTGACCCAGCCGTCGCTCCAGGCACGCCTGCCGATACCGGCCACGGTCCAGTGCCTGTTGCTGGCGCCCGAGCACCCGCTGGGCAGTGGCTGCAACGTGGCAGCCTACAGTGTGCACAACCCGCAGCCGCACCTGTCGGCCGAGCACCTTGCCTACATGATCTACACCTCGGGCTCCACCGGCAGGCCAAAAGGGGTGATGGTGCCCCACGGCGCGCTGGTCAACTTCATCGCCAGCATGGCCAAGGCGCCGGGGCTGGCTACCGGCGACCGCCTGTTGTCCTTGACCACGTTCTCGTTCGATATCTTCGGGCTGGAGTTGTACTTGCCGCTGGTGCAGGGCGCCTGCGTTGTCCTGGCCGGTCCGGATACCGCACAGGACCCGCAGCGGGTGCTGGAGCTGGTAGCGCAGCAGTCAGTGACCGTGCTGCAGGCCACCCCTTCGACCTGGCGCATGCTGCTAGACAGCGGCCGCGGCGAGGTGCTGGCCGGCTGCACGAAGCTGTGTGGCGGCGAAGCGCTGAGCGATGACCTGGCCCAGCGGCTGCTGGCCCTGGGCGGGCCGTTGTGGAACCTGTACGGGCCCACCGAAACCACCATCTGGTCGGCGCTGCACCGCTTGCAGCCCGCCAGGCCGCAGGCGTTGCTAGGCAGGCCGTTGGACAATACCCGGCTCTACCTGCTGGGTGAGGACCTGGCGCCAGTCCCTGTTGGCGTTGCCGGCGAGCTGCTGATTGGCGGGGCGGGGCTGGCGCGCGGGTATTACCAGCGGCCAGGGCTGACCGCCGAGCGTTTCGTCCCCGACCCGTTCGCCGGGAACGGTGAGCGGCTGTACCGCACCGGCGACCTGGCGCGTTACCGGGCCGAGGGTGTGGTGGAATACCTTGGGCGAATCGACCAGCAAGTGAAGATGCGTGGCTATCGTATCGAACTCGGTGAAATCGAGGCACAACTGGCGCGTCATCCCGCCATTCGCGAAGCGGCGGTAGTCGCCCGGCCGGGGCCTGGTGGCCAGCAGCTGGTGGCTTACCTGGTGCCGCAGGACGTGGCCGTGGTCGACGATGCGCAAACGCGGGAGGCACTGGGCGAGGCGCTGAAGCGGCAACTGCGCAGCGTGTTGCCGGAGTACATGGTGCCGACCTGGACGACGTTCGTCGCAACCTTCCCCCACACCCCCAATGGCAAGCTTGACCGCAACCGCCTGCCAGCCCCTGACCTGAGTGTCGCCCGGGTGGCCTACCTGGCACCGCAGAGTGAGCTGCAGCAGCAGGTGGCGCAGATCTGGCAGGAGGTGCTGCACGTCGATCAGGTCGGCCTTGCCGACAACTTCTTCGACCTCGGCGGGCATTCGCTGCTGGCCACCCAGGTCACCGTGCGGCTGCGTGAGCAGTTGAAGCTGGAAACAGCGGTCAAGGCGCTGTTCACCACCCACGACCTGCAAACCTACTGCGCCGAGATCGCTGGTGCTCAGCCGCACACCCAGGCGGTCAACGATGCCTTGGCTAAATCCTTGGAGGCCCTCAAACGTCTATCAGCCGAAGATCTGGAAAATCTGATCTCTTGACAGGGGAAGGGCGTGCAAAAGTTAATCGAATCGGTAGCAACACTGTCGGCAAAGCAACGCAAGGCGCTGGCGGTGCTGCTCAAGCAGCAAGGTGTCGATCTGTACAGCGTGGCACCTGTTTTTCGACGCGATCCGACCGAGCCGCTTTCGCTGTCCTTCGCCCAGGAGCGGCAGCTGTTTCTTTGGCACCTTGAGCCAGACAGCGCCGCCTATCACCTGCCCAGTGCGCTGAACCTGCGCGGCGCACTGGACCTGGCTGCCCTGCAGCAAAGCTTCGATGCGCTGGTGGCGCGCCACGAGTCGCTGCGCACCACCTTCGCCACTGACGGTGAGCGCACCACACCAGTGATCCATGCCCCCGCGCCGGTGAGCATTGCCAGGCATACCCTGGCCCTGGCGCCCGGCGAGGACCGGGCGGCGCGGCTGCGCACCTGTATCACCGAAGAAATCCGCCAGCCGTTCGACCTGGCCCAGGGCCCGCTCCTGAGGGCCAGCCTGCTGTGCCTGGGGCCGGACGATCATGTGTTGCTGATCACCCAGCACCACATTGTCTCGGATGGCTGGTCGCTGGCGCTGATGGTGCAGGAGCTGGTGCACCTGTATCGCGCGTACAGCAGCGGCCAGCCAGCCAGCCTGCCGGCGTTGCCGATCCAGTACGCCGACTATGCCGCCTGGCAGCGTCAATGGATGGATGGCGGCGAACGGCAGCGCCAGCTAGCCTACTGGACCGCCCAGCTGGGCGGTGAGCAGCCTGTGCTGGCGCTGCCCGATGATCGCCCGCGGCCGTTGCACAGCAGCTACCGTGGCGCCCGCATCGACCTGCCACTGAGCCCGGCACTGGCCGATGGCCTGCGGCAACTGGCACGGCGCGAAGGGGTGACCCTGTTCATGCTGTTGCTGGCGACCTTCCAGTGCCTGTTGCACCGCTACACCGGGCAGTCGGACATCCGCGTCGGCGTGCCGGTCGCCAACCGCACCCGCAAGGAAACCGAAGGCCTGATCGGCTTCTTCGTCAATACCCAGGTGCACAAGGCCGACATCGATACGCACCAACCGTTCGTCCGCCTGTTGCAGCAGGTCAAGGCCACTGCGCTGGAGGCCCAGGCGCACCAGGACTTGCCCTTCGAGCAGCTGGTGGATGCGCTGCAGGTCGAACGCAGCCTGAACCGCAGCCCGTTGTTCCAGGTCATGTTCAACCATCGCAGCGCCGAGCGCCGGCTGCCAGGGGCCACACAGCTGCCAGGCTTGAGCGTGGAAGTGCTGGCGTGGGAAGAAGTGAACGCCCAGTTCGACCTGACCCTAGACACGGTCGAGACCGCGGATGGCCTGTGGGCATCGCTGACCTACGCCACCGACCTGTTCGACGCGCCAAGCGTCGAGCGCATGGGGCAGCATTGGCAGCATCTGCTGCACAGTGTGGTAGCCCAGCCGCAACAGCCGGTGGGCGAGTTGCCGATGCTTAGCCCGCAGCAGACGCAAGCGGTGCTGCATGACCTTAACGACACCGCCACCGACTACCCCGGCGACTGGCGCGTGCACCAGCTGTTCGAGGCGCAGGCGCGTCGCCAGCCGGACGCCACGGCACTGCTGTTCGGCGACCAGCGCATGAGCTACCGGGCGTTGAGCGAGCTGTCCAGCCAATGGGCGCACAAGCTGATCGAACAGGGCGTCGGCCCGGAAAGCCTGGTGGGTATCGCCGCCGAGCGCTCGCTGGAAATGGTCGTTGGCCTGCTGGCGATCCTCAAGGCTGGTGCCGCCTATGTACCGCTGGACCCGGACTACCCTGCCGAGCGGCTGGCCTACATGTTCGAAGACAGCGGCATCGAACTGCTGCTGACCCAGGCCCACCTGCGCGAGCAGCTGCCGGCGTTTGCCGGGCAGGTCCTGTTGCTGGACCAGCCCGGCGAACTGGGCGGTTACG
>NZ_BCBP01000125.1:0-6525 GCF_001753955.1 Pseudomonas sp. NBRC 111139 | reverse complement strand
GTCTAGCCGATAGATCATGGGAGTACTGGTCCCTTCGGACCACACCTGGCCGTGGACGGTGATGCGCTGACTGGCGTTATTTAGCGTGAAATCATAAATGATAATGCCAGGCTTTGACCAATAGACCCCGTTGTCAGCGAAGCGCTGGTCGAGCGCTCCGGACAATGTCAGTGCTGCGATTCCGTTTATGCTCGACGAATCGTTGAAATAGCGCGTGTAGATGATGATGCGCACCTTCTCACCAACCTCCAGCATCTTAGGCGCCCCAATGACATAACGGAGGTCCGGAATAAGATCTTGCATCTTGAGGATGCCTAGCTTACCAAAGCTCTGGCGTGGGACACCTTCATGGGTGAGCACGAAAAGGATGGGAGCGTTTTCAAGGGAACCTGAGAAGATATAGTCGTTCTTGTAAGTGGTGAATTGGTAGAGCGTGATATCTTTAAAATTGAAAAAATTATTTAGGATGATGTAGCCGTTGTTGCTGCCGAAATCAGTATCTGGCTTTCCGTTTGGCTTAAGCTTCCACAGGTGGGTGAAGCCTTGGGTTCGATCAATCATAGTGAGCAGGATGTGACCCTCCGCATCCTCGGCCATATGAGAGAAACTATGATAATCAAAAACTGTGCTCAGGTCAGTCAGATAGACAAGACCTGTTTTGTTGAAAGACGTATCCAGCTCGCCATCTTTCAAGGTGCGCGCAATGAAAGGTTTCGTGCCGTTGTGGACGCCTCTCAAGTAAAATCGCTCGGGATAGTAGTTGCTTGCCAGGATTTGCGAAACCGCGTTTCTAGGATCCGCGATAGGCTCGCCGATGTGAAGGTGCCCTTTGTCGGCATAGGTTACGTCAATGGGCGCCTTGAGTTCCTGACGCTCGCCTTGGTAATCACGGGGGTTGTGTTGAGTCTGGGCAAAAAAAACCATATTTGGATGCATGATATGACCTGTCACTGGGGGAGTGGTTTTTGCGATCTCATTTAATGCGATCCGGATAGCTGCGGGTACTGGCAAAAATGATAGGTGTTGGTGGTCGATGGATAACGATCCGGTCTTGGCGCTTGGGCTGCAACGGGGGGCACCGGCGGGGGGAACTGCTCAATGGCAGCTGCCCCCGGTGGACGAGGTGGCGCGGCTTTGTGGCTTTGCCGACGAAGCCTACTTCTCTCGACGTTTCCGCCAGATCCACGGCCAGCCACCTGGCCAGTTCCGCCGCCAGCAACGCGACCCGGATACGCCGCAGGCGGCAATGCTTTAAGCCTGCCCGCTTCTGCCGTGGCGTACTACTGGACCGGTTTCAGAGAGAGGGCGAGCAGGCAGGGGAGTCGGTAGCCCTGCTGTACGTCTTCCCCGCTCACCACCATGCGCTGGTTCTCGGTATCGACTACTATCGAATTCTCGGTCGTATAGAAACCATCCTGCGGCACATACGCGCCAAACTGACCGTAGCCGTGCGGGGAGAAGAAGCGAGTGTCGAGTTGGCCGTTTGATTGGTAGCGCACTGCCATGTTGAAGCTAAAGAAGCCACCGTACCCTATTAGCCCCCCCTCGGTTTCTTCAATATGGGCCCACCCGCCGTCGATGCCGAAACGCACTACCTGCCCTTGGTTGAACTCGCGGGCAGGCTCGCCAGCATAGTCTAGTCGGTAGAGGGTCGGTTGGCTGCGATCGTCGTCGATCGAGTAGTGCTGGCCGTACAACGTGATGCGTTGGCTGCTGTCTTCTACCGTGAAGCCGCTATTGATGATCCCCTCGTCTGACCAGTGGTGGCCCACCTCGCCGAATGTGTCATCGAGACGCCCCGCCATCGACAGGCCACTGGTTACTGAATACCAGCCCGAATCGCTTTTCATGACAGTGCAGATCACGATGCGCTGCACCCCGGCGGTTGGGGAGATGACGGCAATGCCTTCAAGGCTGTGCAGTGAGCCTTCTGGAATCAGATCGCTCAACGCCAGCAGCCCATTTTCACCGAATTGGGGGTCCCTTCTACCATTGCTGTCCAGGGCGACGACCACCGCGTTGAAATCCCCAGCTTCGTATCGAACCGCGGTCGCCACCAACCCTTCCTGGTGGCAGGCCACTTTGTCCAGCACAAGATCTGCATCGAACAAGGCGCCGGTGTCGATATAGCCCTTTCCTTGACCAAAGCCCAGATCGGGTTCGCCTTTCGCAGTCAGCTTCCACAAATGAGAGGTTCCTGCCCCAAAAAGCTCCACAGTCACCAGCAGATTGCCCGTCTCGTCCTCTACGACTCCAGTGGCGTTTCGGTAGCGATCCGGGGGCGGCGGGGTGAAGTTGAACATGCCGCTACCATTGAACGTGGTGTCACGCTTTCCACTTGCGTCCAGGCAGGCAATGAAAACACTGTGTAGCCCATCGGGATCGGTTTGATTCCCAGTCACATAGAACCGGGCCGGCCGCACTTTGCTCCTCAGTACGCTGGTCGTCGACCCCATGTTGCCGCGGCCGCTTTGGGTGAAGTGGCCATGGCCTTTGTCGCCATAACTAAGATCGATGGGGGCAACGGGTTGCTGCTGAAGAGCCTCGGGAGAGGGTGGCACTGGTTGGGTAGAAGGGAAATGCTTCTTGGGTCGGATCATGGCGTTGAGCTCCATTCGCAATGAAACAGCTGCACGCCTATTGAGCAATGCTTCGCCAAGATCGGCTACTGGTAGAAGTGATAGGTGCGTCACCGGCCTGGGCATGCATGGGCAGGTGTGAGTACGAGGCGGCAGACCTGGATACGCCGCAGGTAGCGATGCGGTAAGCTTGCTGCCATGAACCTCGACACCCGCATCAAATACCGCCACCTGCTGTGCTTCCTGGAGATTGCCCGGCAGGGCAGCCTGGCCAGGGCGGCCGATAGCCTGTCGATCAGCCAGCCGGCGATTTCCAAGACCCTCAAGGAGCTTGAGGACCTGCTCGAGGCGCGCCTGTTCGAGCGCAGCCGCCAGGGTGTCGAGCTGACCCCGGCCGGCACCCGCTTCATGCGTTACGCCGGGCCCAGCGTGCAGGCGCTGCGCGATGGCGTCAGCAGCCTTCGCGGTGAAGCGCGGGCGCCGTCGCAGGTGCGCATCGGCGTGCTGTCCACGGTCGAAGGCCTGCTCATGCCTGAGGTGCTGTGCCGCCTGCATCAGCGCCATGAAGCGCTGGTGATCAGCGTGGTCACCGGGGTCAGCGCGCAGTTGCTTGGCCAGCTTCACCTGGGGGAGCTGGAACTGGTGGTGGGGCGCATGACCGACAGTCCGCAAATCCAGGGGTTGTCGTTCGAGCACCTGTACAGCGAGTCGATGAGCCTGGTGGTGCGCCCGGGTCACCCGCTGCTGGCCAGCACGCCCGTGGAGCGGGGGCAGGTGGGGCGTTACCCGCTGGTGCTGCCACCCGCTGGCACCACCATCCGCCAGCACGCCGACAGCCTGTTCGTGCAATGCGGCATCCAGATGCCGGCGCAGCGCCTGGAAACCCTGTCGCTTGCCCTGAGCCGGCGCTACCTGCTGGGCAGCGATGGCCTGTGGGTGGCGCCGCGTGATGCCGTGCTGCTCGACCTGCGCCGTGGCGAACTGGTCGAGCTTGACCTGGGGGTGCGCGAGCCGGGAGGGTCGGTGGGGATTTGCCGCAATGCCGCCTTGCCGTTGAGTTTGCCGGGCCAGTGGGTGGGAGAGGTGCTGCGGGAGGTGGCGGGGGAATATCGAGAGGGTCGGTATCCTTGAGGTTTTCGGGGGCTCCCTGACCTGTTTTAGCCCCTGTGAAAAGCGCCGATCACCCCGATGTTTCCGACCTCAGAACCTGCAGAAATAAAAAGCCACAAAAGCCCGGCAAACCCGGCACAAAGGGTCAATACTGGCCAATGGCTGTAAAGCTTCGATGAAGAAGCTTTTAATGACTGAACTTCCTTACGAAAACCCGCTCCTATGCCGGTAGCCATTGGTCATGGCCGCCTGATAAGCTCGCGGCTTTACCCTGATTGCCCTCATGGCGCATGAACAAGGAAATAGCATGAAACAGCATCGTTTGGCGGCTGCGGTTGCCCTGGTAGGCCTGGTACTGGCTGGCTGCGATCAACAAGCCAGCAGCCCCGAGCTGAAGACTCCGGCGCAGAAAGCCTCCTACGGTATCGGCCTGAACATGGGCAAGAGCCTGGCTCAGGAAGGCATGGAAGACCTTGATTCGAAAGCAGTCGCCCTCGGCATCGAAGACGCCGTTAGCAAGAAAGAACAACGCATCAAGGACGAAGAGCTGGTAGAGGCCTTCACCGCATTGCAGAAACGCGCCGAGGAGCGCCTGGCCAAGGCCAGCGAAGAAGCCGCCTCCGCCGGCAAGAAATTCCTGGAAGAAAACGCCAAGAAGCCAGGCGTGGTCACCACGGCCTCGGGCCTGCAGTACGAAGTGGTCAAGAAGGCCGACGGCCCGCAGCCCAAACCGACTGACGTGGTCACTGTCCACTACGAAGGCAAGCTGATCGATGGCAAGGTATTCGACAGCTCCGTCGAACGTGGCAGCCCGATCGACCTGCCGGTCAGCGGTGTGATCCCAGGTTGGGTCGAAGGTTTGCAGTTGATGCACGTCGGCGAGAAGTACAAGTTATTCATCCCGGCTGAACTGGCCTATGGCGCACAAAGCCCAAGCCCGCTGATCCCGGCCAACTCGGTACTGGTGTTCGACCTGGAACTGATCGCCATCAAGGATCCGGCCCAGTTGCAAGGTGCCGAGCCGCAGGCCGAAGCCCCTGAAGAAGCACCTGCCCAGTAACATTGGCTGGTTGTCGGAAAACGCCCCACATTGTTGGGGCGTTTTCGTTTGTGCCGATTGGACGAACCTGCAACAGCTGATACTGTCCGAGGAAATGCAGCGTGAAGAAGTAGGATGTTTCTGACGCAAATCGTTTGCGGCGCAGGTAGTCATGGCGTGAAACGACTGTGTAAAAAACGCCCGATCTGACCGGGCCCCTTGCCTGGCAGGCACCTGGGGTCGGAAACGTCGCCCTGTTCACAAGGTTATCCACAATAAATGTGGATAACCTTTTCCTCTCGGAGGCTCCATGAGCGCACCCTGGAATTTTGCCCGTTTCCTGCCATTGGCCGAGCGCCTGCTCAGCCGCGGTCGTTTGCCGGCCTTGTTGTTTGCGGTGGCGCGCAAAGGCCCGCGCCTCGGCCAACTGCGTGAAGATGTGAAGCTGCTGCAGTCGCTGTGCCTGGCCTGGTGGAGGGGGGAGTACCGCGCCATCAGCCCCAAGGCACTGGTCACTGTCGTGGCGGGCCTGCTGTATTTCGTCAGCCCCATCGATGCCATCCCGGACTGGTTGCTGGGGGTGGGTTTCCTCGATGACATCGCGGTCTTGGGCTGGGTGCTGAAAACCGTGGCCGACGAATTGGCGCGCTTCAAGGCCTGGCGCGATAGCCAGGCACCCGAGCGGCTACGCGTGGTCGAGCGCCTGCCGGCTACCCCGGAGGCGCTGCGGCTGGAGCGCAACAGGTAATGAAACCGGCCTGAATCTCACCTCAACTGCACAGACCTCGGAGTTGGTAATATAATTGGCATAAGGGTTATGCCTACGGATTACATGCTGTAATCCTTTTTAAAGGGGTTTGTAATGGGTATTCAGGTCATCAGCCGGGACGGTCAGCCCGAGTACGCCGTCGTTCCCTGGGAGCAATACCAGGCGTTGCTCCGCGCGGCAGGGCAGGCACCTGCCGAGGCGGTTTCCAGTGAGGCGCAGGGCGTTGCTGCCAGTGCGCCCCTGCCAGCCTTCAGCGAAGTCGCGCAGATTCGCCAGGCCAAGGGCATTGCCCCTGAGCAACTGGCGCGCAATGTCGGGGTGAGCCCGGCGTATCTGGCCATGATCGAATCGGGTGAACGCCAGCCAGATGCTGCCATCCGCCGCGCCCTGGCCTGGCATCTGGGGGTGGCTGGCTGGAGCGAGCCATCATGAGCCAGGTCAGGATCAGCCGTCAGCACTGGGATAACCTGCTGGGCGAGCTTGACCTGGCCCGTCGTCAACGTCACTTGCTGACATACCGAGCGCTGATCGAGCGCTTGCAGCTACCCAGCCCGGCCATGCAGACGCTGACTGCCGCGCTGGAATACCTGGCGGTGCTGGATGCCCGTGCCGAGCAGCCATTGCGCAGTTCGCTGGTGATCAGCCAAGGCGCCAGCCGTTTGCCGCGAACTGGCTTCTTTGAGTGTGTCGAGCGCCTGGGGCGGTTTACCGGGCCGGTCGATGGCATGGAGGCTGCCTCGTGGCATGCTTCTGAGGTGGTTCGGGTGTTCGAGTACAGCTATCCCGAAACGGCCTGAAGCGTTACCCATTCCAGCCTGTTCGCTACAGGTGGTGACCCTGAGCGAAAGGGCAGGGCCTGCTGGCCAGTTTCCACCCGCCGTTCAACGTTGCCGCCGCTACCGTATTCGCGGGTAAACCCGCTCCTACACCTGATCGGGGATGGACACGCATTGGTGATTGGACACAGGCCGTCGCGTAGGAGCGGGTTCACCCGCGAAAGGGCCGGGCCTGCTGGCCAATCTCCACCC
>NZ_BCBP01000124.1:0-6662 GCF_001753955.1 Pseudomonas sp. NBRC 111139 | reverse complement strand
CGGCATACGAGATCTCGGTACCGGTCAACGCTGCCGACGCCCTGGCTCGCCGCCTGCTGGCCGAGCCGGAAGTACAGCCGATCGGCTTGGGCGCACGCGACTCGCTGCGCCTGGAAGCTGGCCTGTGCCTGTATGGCCACGACATGAACAGCGAGACTACGCCGATCGAAGCCAGCCTGCTGTGGGCAATTTCCAAGGTACGCCGTGCCGAGGGTGCACGCGCTGCCGGCTTCCCGGGTGCCGAGACGATCTTCGCCCACGTGCGTGATGGTGTTGCGCGCAAACGTGTCGGCCTGTTGCCGCAGGAGCGTACGCCTGTTCGTGAAGGTGCGGACATTGTCGACGCAAACGATAAAGCGGTAGGTAAAGTGTGCAGCGGGGGCTTTGGCCCGACACTCGCCGCACCTGTCGCAATGGGTTATATCGATAGTGAACATGCTGCACTCGACACCGAGCTGTTTGCCGTGGTGCGTGGAAAGAAGGTGGCCTTGAAAGTCAGCAAAATGCCTTTCGTGACACCACGTTACTACCGTGGCTGAAACAGCTTTGTGAAGGTTTTGGGCAGCGTCGACATATTCGTTTTCGAACCTGCCCAATAACTTTTGAACATGGCGCCAGGCCAGGCGCCATGCCGTTTCCGACAAATCGGTCGGTTATCGGCAAGCGGCCAGTTTTCCATACGACCAAGGGCTTGTTTTTCGCTCGGGAGTTGGCGTAGAGTCACTGCACTGTGTTTGCATGGGTCGCAACAGTTCGTGACCTGGGCCAGTAGCCGATATTTGCTACAACCCGTTCGACGTCTCTTACTTCCTGCAACCCAGCCCAGTAATCTTTCGCTTACAAAAAAGTGCGAAAGAAACTGTCATCAAAATTTAAGCTTCATAGGAAATAAGACAATGGCTGAGCGTCAGAACGGTACCGTCAAGTGGTTCAATGACGAAAAAGGTTACGGCTTCATCACCCCAGAAAGCGGTCCGGATCTGTTCGTGCACTTCCGCGCTATCGAAGGTAGCGGCTTCAAAAGCCTGAAAGAAGGCCAGAAGGTTACCTTTGAAGCAGTTCAGGGCCAGAAAGGCATGCAGGCTGACAAGGTTCAACCTGTCTGATCCAGCGCCAGACTTTGAAAAGCCCCTGCCAAGTGCAGGGGTTTTTTTTTGCCCGTAGAATAGCAGGCTCGTCTTCTGGAGCTGTCCTGCATGTCCAAGCCTCTGCTCACACCCCAGGGTGATTTTCCGCCGGTCGGCCTGGGCCGGCGCCTGGCAGCGATGTTCTATGACTTTCTACTGTGCACCGCGCTGCTGATCGTGACCGCCGGCGCCTACAAGATGATTCAGATGTCGATCATCGGCGAAGCACGTATGCGCGAGCTGACCGAGGCCGGTGCACTGGATGGCGACCCATTGCTGTCTACGGTACTGCTGTTTGCCCTGTTCGGCTTCTTTGCCAAGTTCTGGACCCACGGTGGGCAGACGCTGGGTATGCAGGTATGGGGCGTTCGGGTGCAGAATGCCGATGGCTCGGCCATCAGCCTGTGGCAGGCGCTCTTGCGGTTCGTCGTGTCGATTGCCTCGTGGCTGTGCCTGGGGCTGGGTTTTTTCTGGGTGCTGATCGACAAGCGCAAGCGTGGTTGGCATGACATCTATTCGGAAAGCCAGCTGGTGCGGGTGCCTAAACAGAAGAAATGAGCCAGAGGATTGGCGTTGCCGGTTCGGGCCCTTTCCTGACGCCCGCGCGATACTTGTAGGCGCGGGTTTACCCGCGAACGGGCCGGGCCAGATAAACAGCCATGAAAAAGCCGACCCCTGAGGTCGGCTTTCTTGTGCAGCTCTGGCTATTACCCTGCCCGGCGCAACAACCACACACCGGCCAAGGCACAGATGCCCGCCGGTATCACCACCGCCAGCAGCGGTGGGAAGCCGAATACCTGGCTCGAAGGCCCGAGCAGGTCCTGGCCAATGCGAAACACGAAGCCCACCAGCACACCCGTGAACACGCGCTGACCAAGGGTAACCGAACGCAGCGGGCCAAAGATGAACGAAATCGCCATCAGCACCAGGGCCGCCGTTACCATCGGCTGCAGCACCTTGGTCCAGAATGCCAGCCAATATCGGGAGTTGTTCAGGCCCTGGTCAGACAGGTAGTGGATGTAGTCCCACAAGCCGGTAATCGAAAGCGACTCCGGCGCGAGGATCACGGTATTGAGCAGTTCTGGGGTGAGCGAAACATCCCAGCGCTCCTCCGGCGCGTTGACCACCTCGGTGTGGTCGCCACGGAAATAGGTGGTACGCACATCAGCGAGCAGCCAGTGGTCGTTCTGGTACTGCGCACGGCGGGCAAAGCTCGAGGTGACAATCTTGCGCTCGCTGTCGAAGCGGTAGCGGGTCACGCCCAGCAGCAGGCCATTGGGCTGTACGGCGTTGATGTGCACATACTCCTCGCCCTGGCGGTGCCACATGCCACGTTTGGAACTTTGTGCTTCACCACCACCTTGGGCCAGGGAACGGTCGGCCTGAGCCTTGTTCTCGGTCACCGGTGCCACATATTCGCCAATCAGCAGCCCCACCAGCATCAGCACCAGCATGGGTTTCATCACCGCCCAGACGATACGACCGATGGACACGCCGGCCGCACGCATGATGGTCAGCTCGCTGCTGCTGGCCAGACTGCCCAGGCCGATCAGGCAACCGATCAGGGCGGCCATTGGCAGCATTTCATACAGCCGCCGAGGTGCAGTAAGCAGGACAAAGTTGCCTGCCTCCAGCACCGTGTAGGTGTCACTCAGGTCGCCCATCTCATCGATGAAGGCGAAAAGCGAAGCCAGGCCGAGGATGATCCCCAGCACGGCCAGGATGGCCAGCAGCACGCTCTGGCCGATGTAGCGATCGAGCTTAGCCATGGGCCACCTCCGCACGGCGGGCGGCGCGTTTGAGGCGCAGCGGCTCCCAGTACATCAGGCCAAGGCCGATCAGCAGGAACAGACCGTGTACCCACCACATGCCCAGGGCGATCGGCAGTTTGCCCTTCTCGAGGGCGCCGCGTACGGAAATCAGCATTGTCAGGTAGGCCATGTACAGAAGAATTGCCGGCAGCAGCTTGAGGAAACGGCCCTGGCGCGGGTTGACCCGCGACAGCGGCACCGCCAGCAGGGTGACGACGAACACCAGGATCGGCAGCGACAACCGCCATTGCAGCTCGGCGCGCTCACGCAGGCCCTCCTTGCCGATCAGTTCGGAGGTGGGAAGCGCTTCGCGCTCGGTCACTTCCTCGGCGACTTCCGGCTTGGGCAGCAGCACGCCGTAGGTGTCATATTTGATGGCGCGGTAGTCGGCCTGGCCCGGGTTGCCGTCGTAGCGGTAACCGTTTTCCAGCACCAGATAGCGGTTGCCGTCGGCCTGGATTTCCTGGTGGCCTTTCTCGGCGACCAGCACCGAGGGGGCGCGGTCCTTGGTCTTGTCCTGGTTGAAGCGCTTCTCGGAGATGAACACCCCGCCCAGGTTGATGCGGTCATCCGACAGTTGCTCGGTATAGGTTACCCGCGAGCCATCACGCAATGTCTGGAAGCGGCCCGGCACCAAGGTGTCGAACTCGGTCAGGGCATCCTGCTGGCTGATGATCTGCTGCACCTGGGCCACGCCCAGCGGGGCCAGGCTCAGGCTCAGCCAGGCCACCAGCAGGGCAACCAGGGCAGCCGGCGCCATGGTCATGCCCAGCAGGCGCTGCTGGCTCATGCCAGTGGCCGACAGCACGGTCATCTCACTCTCCAGGTACAGGCGCCCGTAAGCCAGGAGGATGCCGAGGAACAGCCCCAGAGGCAGGATCAGTTGCAGGAAGCCTGGCAAGCGGAAGCCCATGATCAGGAACAACACGCCAGGGTCGAGCACGCCCTGGGCAGCCTGGGCCAGGTACTTGATGAAGCGCCCGCTCATGATGATCACCAACAGCACAGCGCTGACGGCGCTCAAGGTGACCAGGACCTCGCGGGACAGATAACGAAAGACGATCAAACCAGACACTCCTGGGTTGTCAGGGCGGACTGCCATGCAATGGCGCCAAACAATGACTTAGTACATCCAAGACCAATGCCGGTTCGCCAAAGGCGAACCTCCATGTAAAGTGCGCGCATTATCCTGTGATTGACCGCCCCTGTCACTTGGCCGCGTACGAAGGTGCACAACGGGGTTGTCAGCACGCTTGCCACAGGCTCAAACTGGCAGCTTTTCCGCTGGTGCGCGACGACGCGGCCAGGCCCGTCCAGAGCGCTGGAACACACAGCGCCATTCGTATCGATCATTCGGGGATCCTGACATGGAACTGGTTGTAAAAAGCGTAGCTGCTGCATCCGTAAAAACCGCCACACTGGTCCTTCCGGTAGGTGAAAACCGCAAGCTCGGCGCTGTTGCCAAGGCTGTCGACCAGGCCAGCGAAGGCGCCATCAGCGCCGTGCTCAAGCGCGGCGACCTGGCCGGCAAGCCGGGCCAGACCCTGCTGCTACAGAACCTCCCGGGCCTGAAGGCCGAGCGCGTGCTGCTGGTGGGTAGCGGCAAGGAAGAAGCCTTGGGCGACCGCGCCTGGCGCAAACTGGTGGCCAGTGTCGCTGGCGTGCTCAAGGGCCTGAACGGCGCTGACGCAGTACTGGCCCTGGACGATATCGCGGTCAGCAACCGCGACGCCCATTACGGCAAATACCGCCTGCTGGCCGAAACCCTGCTGGACGGCGAATATGTGTTCGACCGTTTCAAAAGCCAGAAAGCCGAGCCGCGTGCGCTGAAAAAGGTCACCCTGCTGGCCGACAAAGCCGGCCAGGCCGAAGTCGAGCGTGCGGTCAAGCATGCCAGCGCCATCGCCAGCGGCATGGCCTTCACCCGTGACCTCGGCAACCTGCCACCCAACCTTTGCCACCCAAGCTTCCTGGCCGAACAGGCCAAGGAACTGGGCAAGGCGCACAAGGCCCTCAAGGTTGAAGTGCTGGACGAGAAAAAGATCAAGGACCTGGGCATGGGCGCGTTCTACGCCGTGGGCCAGGGCAGCGACCAGCCGCCACGCCTGATCGTGCTCAATTACCAGGGCGGCAAAAAGGCCGACAAGCCATTCGTGCTGGTGGGTAAAGGCATTACCTTCGACACCGGCGGCATCAGCCTCAAGCCAGGCGCCGGCATGGATGAAATGAAGTACGACATGTGCGGCGCCGCCAGCGTGTTCGGCACCCTGCGTGCAGTGCTCGAGCTGCAACTGCCGATCAACCTGGTGTGCCTGCTGGCCTGCGCCGAGAACATGCCAAGCGGCGGCGCCACCCGCCCAGGTGACATCGTCACCACCATGAGCGGTCAGACCGTGGAAATCCTCAACACCGACGCTGAAGGCCGCCTGGTGCTGTGCGACACCCTGACCTACGCCGAGCGCTTCAAGCCGCAGGCGGTGATCGACATCGCCACCCTGACCGGCGCCTGCATCGTCGCCCTGGGCAGCCACACCTCCGGCCTGATGGGCAATAACGACGACCTGGTCGGGCAGTTGCTCGATGCCGGCAAGCGCGCCGACGACCGTGCCTGGCAGCTGCCGCTGTTCGATGAATACCAGGAGCAGCTGGACAGCCCGTTCGCCGACATGGGCAACATCGGTGGGCCGAAGGCCGGTACGATCACCGCGGGTTGCTTCCTGTCGCGCTTCGCCAAAGCCTACAACTGGGCGCACATGGACATCGCCGGCACCGCCTGGGTCAGTGGCGGCAAGGACAAGGGCGCCACTGGCCGCCCGGTACCTCTGTTGACCCAGTACCTGCTGGACCGCGCTGGCGCCTGAAGCCGTGAAGCCGGTGGTGCCTTGCGCGCCACCGGCCGGCGATTCCCACCATGAGCAAAGTCGACTTCTACATTCTGCCCACCGACTCGCTGTCGGCGCGGCTCGATTTCGCCTGCAAGCTGTGCGAGAAGGCCTGGCGCCTTGGCCACCAGGTCTATTTGCACTGCCAGGATGCAGAACAGCGCAGTGAACTGGACCAACGCTTGTGGCGCTTCAAGGGCGAGGCCTTCGTGCCCCACGACCTCGCCGAGGTGCATGCCGATGCTGACGTGGTTCTGGGCCTGGCTGACAACGCCGGCGAGCACCACGGCCTGCTGATCAACCTCGGCGCCAGCGTGCCGGGCTTTGTCGGGCAGTTCGAGCGGGTGGCCGAAATCGTTGTTGAAGAGCCGGCTATCCGCCAATCAGCCCGTGAGCGATTCCGTTTCTACCGTGAACAGGGCTATGCTCTGCAAGACCACCGCTTACAGCGACTTTGACGACGATGGACAAGCCCTCCCCTTTGCCCGATTCCGCCCATCTGCTCGATGACCTCGAGTCGATCCGTCAGCTGCTTGGCGACGCCGACCTGCAACCGCCGCTGCTCACCGAGACGGTAGAGCAGATTCCGTTGCTGCTGGACGAAGCCGCCAGCGACCCCGCGGCGCCCGCCGAACCTGTAGCTGCCGAACCCGAGGACGACCCGCAGACCCGCCGCCAGGACACCCTGCTGCACCTGGAAAGCGAGCTGCGCGCCGCAGCGCAGATGATCATGCAGGACGTGATCAACGACTTTACCCCGCATATCGAGAACGAAATCAAGCGCCGGCTGGATGCGCGGATCGAGCGGCTGATCAAGCGTTCCGAGTAGAACCGGGCAACGG
>NZ_BCBP01000123.1:0-6763 GCF_001753955.1 Pseudomonas sp. NBRC 111139 | reverse complement strand
AGACGTGTGTAGGAGCGGGTTCACCCGCGAAGAGGCCGCCCGCTCTACCGCCAACGGTTCAGGTAATCCTGCTGCTCCCGCCAGGCCTCGTCCTGCACCACCGCCCTGAACCGCACCACCGCCCCCGGCATGCACTGCGCCAGTTGCGCCAGCGCCAGCGGCGTCAGCGCGCCCAGCCGCGGGTACCCACCAATGGTCTGCCGGTCATTGAGCAACACGATCGGCTGCCCGTCCGGCGGCACCTGTACCGCTCCCAGCGGGATCCCTTCGGAGATCATCGGCGCCCCTTGGTACACCAGCTGCGGCCCCAACAACCGGATGCCCATGCGGTCGGCCCGGCTGTCCAGCGTCCATTCCCGGTTGAATGCCTCGAACAGGCTGGTACCGCTGAATTCACCGATCTGCGCGCCCATCACCAGGTCGAGCACCGGCTTTGGGGCGAACTGTGGGCACAACGCGTGCGGCACTTCGCGCAGGGGTGCACTGCTACCGGTAAAAGCCAATGCCTGGTGTTTAGCCAGCGCAGCCCCCTGGCCATCGATGCCACCCAGTGCTTCACGTACCACGGTGGCACAACTGCCCAGCACCTCCTCACCCAGGAACCCACCCGGTGCCGCCAGATACGCCCGCACACCCACTTTGGGCTGCTTCAGGGTCAAGCGCTGCCCCTTGGCCAGGGCAAAGCTGCGCCATGGCGCCAGCGGCTGATCATCGACACACGCATCCAGGTCGGCACCGGCCAGGGCCAGCACGCAATCCTGTTCAGCCACCACGCAAAAACCACCCAGCGCCACCTCGACCACCGGCGCCCCCAACGGGTTGCCCAGCAGCCAGTTGGCCCAGTGCATCGCCACCCAGTCCAGCGCCCCGCCCTGGGTCACGCCAAGGTGGCGCACGCCGAAGCGCCCGGCATCCTGTAACTGGCACAACGGCGTACTGGCCTCAATCATCAACTGCTTCATCCCTGCGCCTCCACATCACCACCCATGGCCAGGAATTCGCTGCGCGAAACCGGCACGAAGCGCACCCGGTCACCGGGTTGCAAAAGGCTGTAACCCTCACGCTCACGGTCGAACAACCGCACCGGGGTGCGCCCGATCAGGTTCCAGCCACCCGGCGATACTGCCGGGTAGGCCGCCGTCTGGCGCTCGGCAATCCCCACGCTGCCCGCCGCCACGCGCTTGCGCGGGGTACTCAGACGAGGGCTGGCCAGGCGCTCGTCGACCAGGCCCATAAAGCCGAAACCAGGCGCGAAGCCCAGGGCAAACACCGGGTAATCACGTTCGCCGTGCAACCGAACAATCTCCGCTTCACTCAAGCCGCTGCGGGCCGCCAGCACAGGCAGCTCGGGGCCGACACTGGCGTCGTACCACACCGGGATCTCGTGTCGGCGGCCGCCACTGCCTGTGTCAGGCTGCAAGCCGTCCAGCGCCTGAGCGATTCGCGCCCTGGCCTCGCCTGGCGGCAGGGCAGACTGCACCATCAGCGTGGTGTAGGACGGCACCAGGTCCAGCAGGTGCTCGCCGAACGCCGCGCTCAAGCGCCGGCTGGCGGCGAGCATCCATGGCATGTTGGCCTCATCGATACGGTCGAACAGGCGGACCATCAGGCTGTCGATGGCGACCACTTCAATTCGCGGTTTCATCACGCCTCCAGCCCATCGAGGGCCTGGCGAATCTGCCGCACCGCCGCCACCGAACTGTCGTTGTCGCCATGCACGCAGAGGGTGCGGGCGGCAAGCTGCAAGGCACTGCCATCGTCAGCCAACAGCGTTTCGCCTCGGGCCAGACGCACCGCCTGCTCCACCACCCGCGCTGGGTCGTGATGCACCGCGCCCGGCAGGCGCCGCGACAGCAGATGGCCGCTGGCGGTGTAGGCGCGGTCTGCGAACGCCTCGAACCACAGTGGCACGCCGATTTCATCGCCCAGTGCCTGGGCGGCACGGTTGTCGGCGGTGGCCATCAGCATCAATGGCAGGTTGCTGTCATAGGCCGCTACGGCCTCCAGCACGGTACGCAGCTTGAGCGGGTCGGCCATCATGTCGTTGTACAGCGCGCCATGGGGCTTCACATAGGCCACGCGACCACCCAGCACTTTGCAGATGCCATCCAGCGCACCGATCTGGTAATGCAGCAGGTCGCGGATTTCTTCCGGGCTGCAGGCCATGGAACGGCGGCCGAAGCCGACCAGGTCCGGGTAGGCCGGATGCGCGCCGATAGTCACCCCGTGCTCCAGCGCCAGGGCCACGGTACGGCGCATGATACCGGGGTCGCCGGCGTGGTAGCCGCAGGCGATGTTGGCGCAATCGATGTAAGGCATGACCTCGGCATCCAGGCCCATGCGCCAGCTGCCGAAACTCTCACCCATGTCGCAATTGAGTAGCAGGCGTTCCACCACGCGGTCTCCCTTGTCGTTGTGCATAGGCCTACCTTACCGCGCCTGCAGCTGTTTGCCGCGGGTTTCAGGCAAGCTCAAGGCCGCCACGATCACAATGCCGTAGGACACCGCAGAAAACACGCCGATACCCAGGCCCAGCGGAACATTCTGGCCGAGCATGCCGATCATCAACGGAAACAGCGCGGCAATGACCTTGCCGATGTTGTAACAGAAGCCCTGCCCCGAACCCCGAATGCGCGTGGGGAACAGTTCGGTCAGAAACGCCCCCATGCCGCTGAAGATACCCGAGGCGAAGAAGCCCAACGGGAGGCCCAGCCACAGCATCACGCCATCGCTGACCGGCATCTGCGTGTACAACAGCACAATGACGAAAGAGCCCACGGCGAACAGGATGAAGTTCTTCTTGCGCCCCAGCAGGTCGGACAGATAAGCACTGACCACATAGCCCATGTACGAGCCGACGATCACCATGGCCAGATAGCCCCCCGTGCCCAGCACACTCAGGCCGCGTTCGTTCTTCAGGAAGGTTGGCAGCCACGAGGTGATGGCGTAGTAACCGCCGAGCGCGCCGGTGGTCAGCAGGGATGCCCGCACGGTGGTCCAGAGCATGCCCGGCGCGAAGATTTCGTAGAAGCGCGAGGGTGCCTCGGCGTTTTCCACTGCCTTGGCCTTACGATAGACCTCAGGGTCCTTGACCAGGCGGCGAACGAAGATCACGAAGATTGCCGGTACCAGCCCCAGCAGGAACAACGCACGCCAGGCCTGCTCTGCCGGCAGCCAGGAGAACAGCAGCGCATAGAGGATGGCCGTGAGGCCCCAGCCAATTGCCCAACCGGACTGCACCATGCCCACCGCCTTGCCGCGGTCCTGGGCGCGGATCACTTCGCCGATCAACACCGCGCCGGCGGTCCACTCGCCACCGAAGCCAAAGCCCATCAGGGTTCGGGCAATCAGCAATTGCTCGTAGTTCTGAGCGAAGCCGCACAGGAAGGTGAAGAAGGCGAACCACAACACCGTCAGTTGCAGGGTACGCACCCGGCCGATGCGGTCGGAGAGGATACCGGCCACCCAGCCTCCTACAGCCGAGGCGATCAGCGTGCTGGTGTGGATCAACCCGGCTTCGGTGGTGGTGATACCCCACAGCATGATCAGCGTAGGGATGACGAAACTGAGCATCTGTGTGTCCATGCCGTCCAGGCCATAGCCAATCTTGCAGCTCCAGAAGGTACGTCGTTGCTGTTTGTCGATGTCACGGTACCAGGCGAAAGGCCCGGACGAAGGGAGGGTACTGACCTGCTGCTGCACGCCGGTGGGGTTCATGGATGCCTCGGCTTGTTGGTATTGTTTTATGGGCGACATGAAGCGTCGCGGCCTGGGCGCCATTGTTCAGAGGCCACCTCGCCTGCGTCCAACGAAAAAAACCGCCGGTCTGGAACAAGAAAAACTGATCATGAACCTTCGCTTCCTCGAAACCTTCGTCTGGGTCGCCCGGCTCAAGAGCTTCCGCCTGACGGCAGAAAAGCTGTTCACCACCCAGGCTTCGGTATCCAGCCGTATTGCCGCACTGGAGGCTGACCTGGGCGTGAAGCTGCTGCTGCGTGACTCCCGCGGCGTCAGCCTGACCCCGGAGGGCGGCAAGGTGCTGGAATACGCCGAACGCATGCTGGAAACCGCCAAGGCCATGAAGCAGTCGCTGGACAGCGACCGGGCCAAGGTCGGGCGCATTCGCATCGGGGTAATGGACACGGTGATCCACACCTGGATGAGCGCACTGGTGGCGGAGCTGACCGAGCGCTACCCGCAGGTGGAAATCGAACTGGTGGCCGACACCGCGCTGAACTTGCGCGAGCAGCTGCAGAAGGGCTTTCTTGACGTGATTTTGCAGACC
This sequence comes from Pseudomonas sp. NBRC 111139, assembly GCF_001753955.1. Lineage (NCBI taxonomy): Bacteria > Pseudomonadati > Pseudomonadota > Gammaproteobacteria > Pseudomonadales > Pseudomonadaceae > Pseudomonas > Pseudomonas sp. NBRC 111139. Next base: position 2,478 of record NZ_BCBP01000123.1, on the reverse strand, counting down.
GACTTGCTGCGCGAGCAATCGATCCGCAGCCTCGACCTGGCGCGCTACCCAATGGGCTGGGTGGTGGCCGCAGGCGCCCACCAGCACCGGGACTATGCATCGCTGGCCGAACTTGGGCGCGAGCGCATCATCACCTTCTCGAAGAATTCACGGCCACACCAGGAGGTGCTGAGCTTGCTGCAGGCTGCGGGGGCAGAGGCGCCGCGGTTGAATTGTGTGAACTCGGTGGCGGCGATTACCCGGCTGTTGCGCGACGGTTTTGGCATTGGCGCGCTACCGCCGGCGCTGGTGGATGCCGAGTTGGGCCGGGGCGAGCTGGTGCTGCTGGAAGGGTTACAGCCGCCGCCGAGCCTTGAGCTGGTGGTGGCGTGGCAGACCGGGGTGGCGTTGGTCGATGAGGTGGTTGGGGTTTGCCGGCAGGTGTTGGAGCGGTATGCGCGGGATGTGGGGGGGCAGCGGATCGTACTAGTCTAAACAACAGTCTCTGCCTGTACCGGCCCTTTCGCGGGCTCGCCCGCTCCCACAGGTACAACCTGGCCCGCCAGGCCTGTGATGATCCTGTGGGAGCGGGCTTGCCCGCGAAAGGGCCGGTACAGGTACAGCAGAACTTAGCGCCAGCTCTCTTTCACCACCCTGCGCCGCCCGCCCAGGATCAGCCAGCCAATCCCCAGCAACAGGCTTTCGACCACAAAGGCCAACACAAAACCGGCACCCACACCCCAGACAATCGCCTCGGGCACCAGCAGAATCTGGTAGCTGTAGCCATTGAGGGTTTCTTCACGCAACTGCGGGTCGGCCTGTACCAGCACATGCCAGGTACGCTCAGCCCATGACCCTTGCAGCACCTGCCATTCGTTTTCCAGCAGTTCGTTGCGGATCATCAGGCTTTCGATGCTGTTGGCATCACTGTTGAACACCGGGTCGTCGCTGCTGCGGTAGTGCTGCAGCAGCGCCTGCAAGTCGCCCTTGAAAAAGCGCTCGGCCGTTTGCCGGAACCCATCGAGTGCCTCGCGCGATTCGAACAGGTGCGCCTCGACCCGCTGGCTGTAGTCCTTGACCAGCCCCGGGACCTGGATACCGGCCAGCAGGCCGAAGGTGAACAACAGCAATCGCAGGTAACTTCTGAACATGCAGCGTCCTTAGCTCTGGCCGTGCGCCACGCACTCGCCGTGCCGCCACAGGGCCCACTGACCCGGCGCGTAGCGGTGCCAGGTCTCGTTCTCGGTCAGGGCCTCGGTGGCAATCACCGTGACCACGTCGTTGGGGGTGGTTTCGGTATGAAAATCGACGATCAGGTCGACATCCTTCAACCGTGCGGCACCAAATGGCGCACGGCGGGTAATGTGCACCAGCTTGGTCGAGCAAAAGCAGAACAACCAGTCGCCGTCGCTGAGCATGCAGTTGAACACGCCCTGACCACGGTAGCCGGCACAGGCTTCGACCAACACTGGCAGCAGCTGCTCCACCGGCACCGGTTCGGGGAAAGCGCTGCGGATGCGGTTGAGCAGGTCGCAGAAGGCCGCTTCGCTGTCGGTGTCGCCCACTGGCCGGTAAAAACTGGCCAGGCCCTTGAAATCACCCAGCTGGCCGTTGTGCGCGAAGCACCAGTTGCGGCCCCACATTTCCCGTACGAACGGGTGGGTGTTGGACAGGCACACCCTGCCGACGTTGGCCTGACGGATATGACCGATCACCACTTCGCTTTTGATCGGGTAGCGCTGCACGAGGTTGGCCACTTCCGACTCGCTGCTCGCGGCCGGGTCCTGGAACAGGCGCAGGCCGCGGCCTTCGTAAAAGCCTATCCCCCAGCCGTCACGGTGCGGGCCGGTACGCCCGCCCCGCTGCATCAGGCCGGTGAAGCTGAAAACAATGTCGGTAGGGACGTTGGCACTCATGCCCAGCAGTTCGCACATAGGCGTGTCTCCGTTTACAGACGAGGCTCGACCCGGCCTGCGCCACGCGTAGCGGCTGGCGGCAAGTCGTCACGGTAACGGTCGCTGCGCTCGGCAGCCAGCGGCGCCTGGGTGCCGAGCTGGTCATCCTCGGCCCGCTGACGCCTGGCGGCGGCTTCGGCCTGCTCACGGCGTGCGTGCGCGCGCTTTTCCAGCGGCCAGCGCAGCAGCACGAAGAGGAAGTACAGGCCGAAGGCGATCATGCCATACATGGCGAAGTCGGACACAGCGCGCCAGGCGTTGTTGCCGACCTTGAAAGCGACATCCAGCGCAGTGATGGCGATTGCAGGGGCGAAGCTGTCCTTGACCGGGTCGACGATGGTCGGGGTCAGCAGCAGCACCGCCAGCACCACCCGCAGCGGTTCGCGCAGCCAGCGCCACATCCAGCCGGTGAGCTTGAAGCCCACCAGCAGGCACCCTAAGGCGGCTACTGCGTACAAGCCCCAGGCGAAGGTGTAGTCGTTCTCGGTCATGGTGTTCGTGCAAGCCAGGCAAAGAGATGCCTATGATAAACACTTTTCCGGGC
>NZ_BCBP01000122.1:0-7255 GCF_001753955.1 Pseudomonas sp. NBRC 111139 | reverse complement strand
GGGGGGCTCGATCAGCCAGAGCAACTTCCTCGGTACCGGTAACAAGGTGTCCATCGGCCTGACCCGTTCGGAATACCAGACCCGTTACAACTTCGGCTTCGTTGATCCCTACTTCACTGCCGATGGCGTCAGCCTGGGCTACAACGCCTTCTACCGCAGCACCGATTACGACGACCTCGACGTAGATGTTGCCAGCTACGCGGTGGACAGCTACGGTGCCGGCGTCAGCCTGGGCTACCCGATCAGCGAAACCTCGCGCCTGACCTACGGCCTGAGCGTGCAGCAGGACAAGATCAAGACCGGCAAGTACACCGTTGACGAGATCTTCGACTTCCTCGAGCAGGAAGGTGACAACTTCCTGAACTTCAAGGCCTCGATCGGCTGGTCCGAGTCGACCCTGAACAAAGGCGTACTGGCCACCCGTGGTCACTCGCAAAGCCTGACCCTGGAGTCCACCGTTCCGGGCAGCGACCTATCGTTCTTCAAGCTTGACTACCGTGGCCAGCTGTTCAAGCCGATCACCAGCGACTACACCCTGCGCCTGCATACCGAGCTGGGCTATGGTGATGGTTACGGCAGCACCTCCGGCCTGCCGTTCTACGAGAACTATTTCGCGGGTGGTTTCAACTCCGTCCGTGGCTTCAAGGACAGCAGCCTGGGCCCGCGCAGTACCCCGAGCATCGGCGAGGCCGCAGGTGGCAAGCCAGGCACCATCGCCGACCCGGATCAGGATCCGTTGCCGTTTGGTGGTAACGTGCTGGTGCAAGGCGGTGCCGAGCTGCTGTTCCCGCTGCCGTTCGTCAAGGACCAGCGTTCACTGCGCACTTCCGTGTTCTGGGACGTGGGTAACGTGTTCGACACCAATTGCGGCAACAAACCTGATTGCGAGAAGGTCGGATTCTCGGGCATGGCCAGTTCGGTCGGTCTGGGCGTGACCTGGATTACCGCACTGGGCCCGTTGAGCTTCAGCCTGGCAATGCCGGTCAAGAAGCCGGACGATGCCGATACCCAGGTGTTCCAATTCTCTCTGGGCCAGACCTTCTAAGGTCGGCCCTTGCTTAATGACAACGGTTTATCCAGGAGTGCATCGTGCGTAAATTGGCTCAATTGGCCGTAGTGGCCGCGGCGCTGGTCGCCACCCCGGCTTTCGCCGAAATGAAGGTTGCCGTCCTGAACTACCAGATGGCCCTGCTCGAGTCGGATGCCGCCAAGAAGTATGCGGTTGATGCCGAGAAGAAATTCGGTCCGCAACTGACCAAGCTGAAAAGCCTGGAAAGCAGTGCCAAGGGCATCCAGGACCGCCTGATCAAGGGCGGCGACAAGATGCAGCAGCAGGAGCGTGAGCGCCTGGAGCTCGAGTTCAAGCAAAAGGCCCGCGATTTCCAGTTCCAGTCCAAGGAACTGAACGAAGCCAAGGCCGTTGCTGATCGCGACATGCTCAAGCAACTGAAGCCGAAGCTGGATGGTGCTGTCGAGGAAGTGATCAAGAAGGGCGGCTACGACCTGGTCCTCGAGCGTGGTGCGGTCATCGATGTCAAACCTCAGTACGACATCACCCGCCAAGTCATCGAGCGCATGAACCAAGCCCGTTGATATGAGTGTGACCATGACGCTAGGCCAGCTGGCCGAGGTGCTCGGAGCTACCCTCAAGGGGCCTGAGGCGCTGCAGATTACCGGGCTGGCCACCTTGCAAGAGGCCGGCCCGACGCAGTTGAGCTTCCTCGCCAACCCGCAGTACCGCAAGTACCTGGACAACAGCCAGGCCGGCGCGGTGCTGCTCAAGGCTGCGGATGCCGAAAGCTTTGCCGGCAATACCCTGGTCGTGGCGGACCCGTACCTGGCTTACGCGCGGATTTCCCACCTGTTCGATCCCAAACCCAAGGCTGAGGCGGGAATACATCCCAGCGCCGTGGTGGCGGAAGATGCCCAGGTGGACGCCAGCGCCAGCATCGGGCCGTTCGCGGTCATCGAAAGTGGTGCGCGCATCGGCGCCAACGTCAGCATCGGCGCACACTGCTTCATCGGTGCCCGCTGTGTGGTCGGTGAAGGTGGTTGGCTGGCACCGCGGGTCACGCTGTATCACGACGTGACCATCGGTAAGCGTGTGGTCATCCAGTCGGGTGCCGTGATCGGCGGTGAGGGCTTCGGCTTTGCCAACGAGAAGGGTATCTGGCGCAAGATTGCACAGATCGGCGGCGTCACCATTGGTGATGACGTTGAGATCGGTGTCAATACGGCTGTCGACCGTGGCGCGCTGTCCGATACCCGGATCGGCGACGGGGTCAAGCTGGATAACCAGATCCAGATCGCTCACAACGTGCAGATCGGTGATCACACTGCCATGGCCGCTTGCGTCGGAATCTCCGGCAGCACGCGCATCGGCAAGCACTGCATGCTGGCCGGTGGTGTGGGGCTGGTTGGGCACATCGATATTTGCGATAACGTTTTCGTTTCCGGAATGACCATGGTTACCCGTTCGATCACTGAACCGGGTTCCTATTCTTCCGGCACTGCCATGCAGCCGCTGGCTGACTGGCGCAAGAGCGCCGCGCGTATCCGCCACCTGGACGACATGGCCAAGCGTCTCCAGCAGCTGGAAAAACGCGTCGATACCGTGACCTCAGGTGGCCTGCCGACATCAGAAGGCTGATACCATTCCCTGAGCAAGAGTGAACAGTCGCTAGCTGGCTCCTCTTTGGATTGCAAAAGGAGCGTGTGGTCAGCACCTGCGCTCCCTATTCTTATTACAGGCTTCCCCACCGAAATGATGGACATCAACGAGATTCGCGAATACCTGCCTCACCGCTACCCGTTTCTGCTGGTAGACCGTGTGACGGATCTGGACTTCGAGGCCCAGAGCATTCGTGCCTACAAGAATGTCAGCATCAATGAGCCGTTTTTCAATGGCCACTTCCCGGCACACCCGATCATGCCGGGTGTCCTGATCATCGAAGCCATGGCCCAGGCGGCCGGCATCCTTGGTTTCAAGATGCTCGATGCCAAGCCGGCCGATGGCACCCTGTACTACTTCGTCGGTTCCGACAAACTGCGTTTCCGTCAGCCGGTTCTCCCGGGCGACCAGCTTGTGCTGGAGGCGAAGTTCCTCAGCCGTAAAAGCATGATCTGGAAGTTCGAGTGCCGCGCCCTTGTCGATGGCAAGCCGGTCTGCTCGGCAGAAATCACCTGCGCGGAACGCTCCCTATGAATTCGATTGATCCTCGGGCCATTATCGATCCGTCGGCCAAGCTGGCCGACGGCGTCGAGGTCGGCCCTTGGTCGATCGTTGGCCCTGATGTCGAAATCGGGGAGGGCACCGTTATCGGCCCGCATGTTGTGCTCAAAGGCCCGACCCGCATCGGCAAGCACAACCGTATCTTTCAGTTTTCCTCGATCGGTGAAGACACCCCGGACCTTAAGTACAAGGGTGAGCCGACGCGCCTGGTGATCGGCGATCACAATGTGATTCGCGAAGGGGTGACCATCCACCGCGGTACTGTTCAGGACCGCTCGGAAACCACCGTGGGTGACCATAACCTGATCATGGCCTATGCCCACATTGGCCACGACAGTGTCATCGGCAACCACTGCATCCTGGTCAACAACACGGCGTTGGCAGGTCATGTACATGTGGGTGACTGGGCGATCCTGTCCGGTTACACCCTGGTTCACCAGTACTGCCATATTGGCGCCCACGCGTTTTCCGGCATGGGCACGGCCATTGGCAAGGACGTTCCGGCCTTCGTTACCGTGTTCGGCAGCCCGGCCGAAGCCCGCAGCATGAACTTCGAGGGCATGCGCCGCCGCGGTTTCAGCGACGAGGTGATCCATGTGCTGCGTCGTTGCTACAAGATTGTCTACCGTCAGGGCCTGACCGTCGAAGACGCGCTCAAGGAGCTGGCCGAACCGGCCACGCAACACCCTGAGGTCGAGCTGTTCCGTCAGTCGATCCTGAGCTCCGCTCGCGGCATCACGCGCTGATATGGCCCAGCTTTGCGTAGCGCTGGTCGCGGGTGAGGCCAGTGGCGATATTCTTGGTTCAGGCTTGATGCGTGCCCTCAAGGCACGCCACCCCGACGTGCGGTTCATCGGGGTTGGCGGCCCCTTGATGGAGGCCGAGGGCCTGCAATCCTATTTCCCCATGGAGCGCCTGGCCGTCATGGGGCTGGTCGAGGTACTGGGGCGTCTGCGCGAGCTGCTCAAGCGCCGCAAGCTGCTGATCCAGACCCTGATCGAAGAAAAACCCGACGTATTCATCGGCATCGACGCCCCTGACTTCACCCTCAACATCGAGCTGAAGCTGCGCCAGGCCGGGATCAAGACCGTGCACTATGTCAGCCCGTCAGTGTGGGCCTGGCGGCAGAAGCGGGTGCTGAAGATCCGCGAAGGCTGCGACCTGATGCTGACGCTGCTGCCGTTCGAGGCGCGGTTCTACGAAGAGCAGGGTGTGCCAGTGCGTTTTGTTGGCCACCCGCTGGCAGACACCATACCGCTAGAAGCCGACCGCCCGGCCGCGCGCGCCGCGCTGGGCCTGGGCGAGGGGCCGGTGGTGGCGTTGATGCCGGGCAGCCGGGGTGGCGAAGTAGGGCGCCTGGGCGCGTTGTTCCTCGACGCCGCCGAGCGCCTTTGCCAACAAGTGCCGGGTGTGCGCTTCGTGTTGCCCTGCGCCAACGCCACGCGGCGCACCCAGATCGAACAGATGCTTGAAGGGCGCCAACTGCCGCTGACCCTGCTCGATGGCCAGTCGCACCAAGCCCTGGCAGCCTGTGACGCGGTGCTGATCGCCTCGGGTACCGCCACTCTCGAGGCGCTGCTGTACAAGCGGCCGATGGTGGTGGCGTACCGCCTGGCGCCCTTGACCTTCTGGATTCTCAAGCGTCTGGTGAAAAGCCCTTACGTGTCATTGCCGAACCTGCTGGCCCAGCGAGAGCTGGTGCCCGAGTTGCTGCAGGACGACGCTACCAGTGAAGCGCTGGCCAACACCCTGGCGCCGCTGGTGCGCGATGGAAGCCAGCAGACCGAACGTTTCGACGAAATTCACCGCACCCTGCGCCGTGACGCCTCCAATCAGGCGGCCGAGGCGGTACTGGCCCTGCTCAAGGACCGCTGACATGCAAATTGGACTGGACTTCAACCTGGTAGAAGACCTGGTCGCCGGCGTTGACGAAGTGGGCCGCGGCCCGTTGTGCGGCGCGGTGGTAACGGCGGCCGTGATTCTTGATCCCGCGCGGCCGATTCTCGGTCTGAACGATTCGAAGAAACTCACCGAAGCCAGGCGTGAGGCGCTGTTCGACGAGATCTGCGAAAAGGCCTTGAGCTTCTGCATCGCCCGTGCCGAAGTCGAGGAAATTGACAGCCTGAACATCCTGCAGGCCACCATGCTGGCCATGCAGCGGGCAGTGGAGGGCTTGCACATTACGCCAAAGCTGGCCCTGATCGACGGCAATCGCTGCCCGAAACTGGCGGTGCCGGCAGCACCGGTGGTCAAGGGGGATAGCCAGGTGCCGGCCATTGCGGCGGCATCGATCCTGGCCAAGGTGACCCGTGATCGGGAGATGAGTGCATTCGAACTGATCTACCCGGGTTATGGCATTGGCGGTCACAAGGGTTATCCAACGCCGGTGCACCTCGAGGCGCTGGCTCGGCTTGGGCCAACGCCCATCCACCGGCGTTCCTTTGCCCCTGTGCGGGCGGCTTGGGAAGCGCGCGAAGGCGTCACCGATTCCCTGATCTGACCTGTTGGGGCCGCTTTGCGGCCCTTCGCGGTCACGCCCGCTCCAACAGGATTCATCGGTCTGAGCAGCGGTGCCGTACCTGTGGGGGCGGGCGTGCCCGCGAAGGGCTGCAAAGCAGCCCCAAAAAAAGCCCCCAGTTAGGCTACAATCCCGCCCTTGTCGTTAAGCTCTGCTACAGGATCTTCCATGTCGGTTCCCTTCGTTCACCTGCGCGTCCATTCCGAATTCTCGCTGGTCGACGGCCTGGTGCGGATCAAACCGCTGGCCAAGGCGCTGACCGGGATGAACATGCCGGCGGTCGCGATCACCGATCAGAGCAACATGTGCTCGCTGGTGAAGTTCTACAAGACGGCCATGGGCGCCGGCATCAAACCGATCTGCGGTGCCGACCTGTGGCTGGCCGGTGCCGACCCGGAAGCCCCGCTGTCGCGCATCTGCTTCCTGGCCATGGACCCCAAGGGCTATCGCAACCTCACCGAACTGATCTCGCGCGGCTGGACCGATGGCCAGCGCAACGGCCTGGTCATCCTCCAGCGTGAATGGATCGCCCCGGCCAGCGAGGGCCTGATTGCCCTGTCGGCGGGCAAGGAAGGCGACATTGGCATGGCGCTGCTGGCGGGTCGGCAAGACGAAGCCGAAGTGCTTCTTCAAGACTGGATGGGCATGTTCCCCGAGCGCTTCTACGTTGAAGTGCAGCGCACCAATCGCGCACGCGACGAAGAATACGTGCACGCGGCGGTGGCATTGGCCGACAAGCTTGGCGCCCCGCTGGTGGCTACCAACGACGTACGTTTCATCAAGCAGACGGACTTTGATGCCCACGAAACCCGCGTCTGTATCGGTGAGGGCTGGACCCTCGATGACCCCCGCCGTCCGCGTTGCTACAGCGACCAGCAGTACCTGAAGTCGGCCGAGGAAATGGCCGAGCTCTTCAGCGACCTGCCCGACGCCATCGCCAACACCGTCGAAATTGCCAAGCGGTGCAACATCCAGGTACAGCTGGGCAAGTACTTCCTGCCTGACTTCCCCACGCCCAACGGCATGGGCATCGACGACTACCTGCGGCATGTGTCCCACGAAGGCCTGGAAGAGCGCCTGGCCGTGCTGTGGCCGAAAGAGACCACGCCCAATTATGAAGAAAAGCGTCAGGTTTACCTGGACCGCCTGAAGTTCGAGCTGGACATCATCATCCAGATGGGCTTCCCCGGTTACTTCCTGATTGTTATGGACTTCATCAAGTGGGCCAAGAACAACGACGTACCGGTTGGCCCGGGCCGCGGTTCGGGTGCTGGCTCGCTGGTGGCCTATGTACTGAAGATCACCGATCTCGACCCGCTGGCCTACGACCTGCTGTTCGAGCGCTTCCTCAACCCTGAACGTATTTCCATGCCCGACTTCGACGTCGACTTCTGCATGGACGGCCGTGACCGGGTGATCGACTACGTGGCCGAGGCCTACGGCCGTAATGCGGTGAGCCAGATCATCACCTTCGGTACCATGGCCGCCAAGGCGGTGGTGCGTGA
>NZ_BCBP01000121.1:0-7674 GCF_001753955.1 Pseudomonas sp. NBRC 111139 | reverse complement strand
GGATGGAGATTGGCCAGCAGGCCCGGCCTCTTCGCGGGTGAACCCGCTCCTACGGGCGATGGCACAGATCCGAAGGTTTGTGTAGCGAAGAAGGCCGTGCCGTCTCAGGTCAAGGCAGCACTTGCTTGAACGGCTTGACCACAACCTTGTCGTACACGCCGGCAGCGATGTACGGGTCGGCATCGGCCCAGGTCTGCGCCGCCGCCAGCGATTCGAATTCGGCAACGATCAGGCTACCGCTGAAACCCGCTTCGCCCGGGTCGTTGCTGTCGATGGCCGGGTGCGGGCCGGCCAACACCACGCGGCCTTCGGCCTTGAGCTGCTGCAGGCGTTCGATGTGCGCCGGGCGGGCAGCCAGGCGCTTTTCCAGGGAGTTTGCGACGTCGCTGGCGATAATGGCGTAGAGCATGTCAATCCTTGGGTTTGGAGGTAGAAGGGTCATCGTGCAGGTGGCGCGACAGGTACACGCCTTGCGCCACCAGGAAGATCACGGTCATGCCCAGGCTGCCGAACACCTTGAAGTCCACCCAGAAGTCCTGGAAGGTAAAGGCGACGAACAGGTTGGCCGCGCCGCAGAACAGGAAGAAAGCGATCCAGGCCAGGTTCAGGCGCGTCCAGATGGCATCAGGCAGGGTCAGGGCGTGGCCCATGATGCGCTTGATCAGCACCCGATCGCCGATGAAGTGGCTGCCGGCAAAACCCAGGGCGAACAGCCAGTTCACGACAGGAGCCTTCCACTTGAGAAAGGTCTCGCTGTGAAAGGTCAGGGTCAGGCCACCGAACACCAGGCAGGCGATCAGCGTCAGCCACTGGCCCTTTTCCAGCTTGCGCTGGCGCAGGAACAATACGCCGTACACGACCAGCGAGCTGATGATCAGCATGGCTGTGGCGCTGTAGATGCCGCCAAATTCGAAGTGATGGCCGGCGACTTCCATGGGGCGCGGGTCGAGCTTGTAGACGATGAAGAACAGCAGCAGCGGGATGAAATCGATGAATTGTTTCACAATGGCAGCCAGAATCGGGATGTGACGGCATAATAACAAACATCGATTCCAGCGAAAGCGCTCCTCCATGAATGTTGATCTGCACTGTCACAGCACGGCCTCCGACGGCGCCCTGTCGCCTTCGGTACTGGTTGCCCGGGCCCATGAACACGGGGTGCAAGCGCTGGCGCTGACCGACCATGACACCCTCGAAGGCCTGCCCGAAGCGCGCCAGGCCTGCGTTGACCTGGGTATGCGCTGGGTCAGCGGTGTGGAGCTGTCTTGCACGTGGGGCGGCGCGACCATTCACGTGCTGGGCTATGATTTCCCGCTCGACGCACCGCCATTGCTGGCGGCGATTCAAGCGTTGCACCGCGGCCGCTGGCTGCGTGCCGAAGAAATCGACAAACGGCTGGCGGCCAAGGGCATGCCCGGCACGCTTGAAGGCGCGCGCGCCGTGCAGCACGAGCTGGGTGACAGCGGCAACGCCCCGGCGCGCCCGCATTTTGCCGAATATCTGGTGCGTGCCGGGCACGTCAAGGACCGTGGTGAAGCGTTTCGCAAGTGGCTGGGCGCCGGCAAACTGGGCGACGTCAAGCAGCACTGGCCGACGCTCGACGAAACCGTTGCCACGCTGAGGCAGTCCAACGCCTGGGTGAGCCTGGCGCATCCCATGCACTACGACCTGACCCGCAGCAAGCGCAGGCGGCTGATTGCCGACTATATTCAGGCAGGAGGGCAGGCGCTTGAAGTGGTCAACGGGATGATGCCTGCCGAGCAAGTGGGCACTATGTCCATTCTTGCCCGTGAGTTCGGCCTGCTGGCAAGCGCTGGCAGTGACTTCCACGGCCCCGGCACCTGGGGCGAGATCGGTGCCTATCGGCCTTTGCCCGAGGATCTGCCACCTTTGTGGCGTCGATTCAGCCATGAACAGCCTTTGGCGCTATGAACAGGACGATTACGTGAGCCAATTTTTCCAGATTCATCCGGAGAACCCACAGGCGCGCCTGATAAAACAGGCCGTCGAGATCATCCGCAAGGGGGGCGTGGTGGTGTATCCGACGGACTCGGCCTATGCGCTGGGTTGCCAGATAGGCGACAAGTCGGCAATCGAGCGGGTGCGGCGCCTGCGCGGGCTGGACAAGACGCACAACTTCACCCTGATGTGCTGCGACATGTCGCAACTGGGGTTGTATGCCAAGGTCGACACCGGCACCTTCCGCATGCTGAAGGCGCATGTACCGGGGCCTTACACCTTCATTCTCAACGGCACGCGTGAAGTGCCGCGTCTGCTGTTGCATGATAAGCGTCGCACCATCGGGCTGCGTGTACCGGACCACGCCATCACCCTGGCCTTGCTGGCCGAGTTGGGCGAGCCACTGATGAGCGTCAGCCTGATCCTGCCGGGCGACAGCGAGCCGATGACCGACCCTTATGAGATCCGTGAACGGCTGGAGCACCATGTTGACCTGGTGATCGATGGCGGGTTCGGCGACCTCAAGGCGTCGACCATCATCGACCTGTCCGGCGACGAGCCGGAACTGATCCGCGAAGGTTGTGGCGACCCCACGCCGTTCCTGGTCAACGCGTGAGCCAGCTGGAAGCGCCTGAGGCGCCGGCCGAACGGGTCGAAGCGCCTCGGCAACTGCAGTTGGCGCTGGTCTATGGCGAAGCCCTGACCGAGCTGCCGCTGGACCTGTACATCCCGCCGGACGCCCTTGAAGTCATCCTCGAAGCGTTCGAAGGCCCGCTGGACCTGTTGCTGTACCTGATCCGCAAGCAGAATATCGACATCCTCGACATCCCTGTGGCCGAGATCACCCGGCAGTACATGGGCTATGTGGAGCTGATGAAAAGCGTGCGCCTTGAACTGGCTGCCGAATACCTGGTGATGGCTGCCATGCTGGCCGAGATCAAGTCACGCATGCTGCTGCCGCGTTCCGCCGACGTCGAGGAGGAGGAGGGTGACCCTCGCGCCGAGCTGATCCGCCGCCTGCAGGAGTACGAGCGCTTCAAGGCCGCCGCCGAGGGCATCGACGAATTGCCACGGGTCGGGCGCGAGGTGGTGGTGCCGCGCCTGGAAGCGCCGCAGGCCAAGGTACGCAAGCTGTTGCCTCAGGTCAGCCTGGAAGAGCTGCTGATGTCCATGGCCGAGGTGATGCGCCGCAACGACCTGTTCGAAAGCCATCAGATCACCCGTGAGACCTTGTCCACCCGCGAGCGCATGAGCCAGGTGCTGGAGCGTCTCAAGGGCGGTGCCTTTGTGCCGTTCATCGCGCTGTTTGCTGCCGAGGAGGGCAAGCTCGGTGTGGTGGTGACCTTCATGGCCATTCTCGAACTGGTGAAGGAATCGCTGATCGAACTTGTGCAGAATGAATCTTTCGCCGCCATTCACGTGCGGCTTCGCCCGGCGCCAGTTGAAGAACCCGATGAACCTGAATGAACCCCGCGACCTGGCGTCGCTGATCGAAGCCTTCTTGCTCGCTTCGGGCAAGCCGCAATCCCTTGAGCGCCTGTACGAGCTGTTCGAGGAAGCCGAGCGCCCCGAGCCCAAGGTGTTCAGGCAGGCCCTGGAGGTGCTGGGCAAGTCGTGCAATGGGCGTGCGTTCGAGCTCAAGGAGGTGGCCAGCGGCTATCGCCTGCAGATTCGCGAGGTTTATGCCCCTTGGGTCGGGCGCCTGTGGGAAGAGCGCCCGCAGCGCTACTCGCGAGCGCTGCTTGAGACACTGGCCCTGATTGCCTACCGCCAGCCGATCACCCGTGGTGAAATCGAGGACGTGCGGGGCGTTGCGGTGAACAGCAATATCATCAAGACCATGATGGAGCGCGAGTGGATTCGCGTGGTCGGCTACCGCGAAGTGCCCGGCCGGCCGGCGATGTTCGCCACCACCAAGGCGTTTCTCGATCATTTCAACCTCAAGAGCCTTGAGGACCTGCCGGCCTTGGCCGAGCTGCGCGAAATGGAACCAGAGCCGCAACTTGACCCGGATGATGCACCGGTGCCTGCGCACCTGCAGGCGTTGGCGGATGCCAGCCTTGGGGAAGAGGAGGTTGGTGAGCCGAAAGAGGAGACCAGCTTCCGTAGCCTGTTGGTGGAGCTGGATGCCATGGAAGACGGTTTGAAAACCGATTTTGATGATCTGCGGGGAGAAGAGCCTGAGCCTCCGGTGGAGGAGGAGATCAAGGCTCAGCCCTGATTGATCTGCTGCCTGTGCTGGCCTCTTCGCGGGCACGCCCGCTCCCACAGGGGTATCACAGGTCCCGAAGGTTGCGCGTACCTGTAGGAGCGGGCGTGCCCGCGAAGAGGTCAGCACAAAGCCCACTGGGCAGAAAATCATGCCCAGCCCCACAAAACCCTCTACCCTCCAGTGCGTTCCCCTGATGAACCGCGTATGATGCGCGGCCTTTTGGCGCGTTCGTCGCCAGAAACCTGTTTTCATTCCTACACCGGGAGGTGCCCAGATGAGTGAGCAAGACCTGAAAGAAACCGAAATCACCCCGCCATCCGGCGAAAAGCTGCAGAAAGTGCTGGCGCGCATTGGCGTAGGCTCGCGGCGTGATGTCGAGGCCTGGATCAGCCAGGGTCGCATCAAGGTCAACGGCGTCGAGGCCACCCTTGGCCAGCGCGTCGACCTGCACGACGCCATCGCCGTCGACGGCAAGCTGATCAAGCGCGAGGAGGCCGCCGAGGCCACCCGCCGGGTGATCATGTACAACAAACCCGACGGCGAAATCTGCACCCGTGACGACCCGGAAGGGCGCCCGACCGTGTTCGATCGCTTGCCACGGCCAAAAGAAGGCCGCTGGATCAACATCGGCCGCCTCGACATCAACACCACTGGCTTGCTGCTGTTCACCACCGACGGTGAGCTGGCCAACCGCCTGATGCACCCGTCCTACGAGATGGACCGCGAGTACGCGGTACGTGTGCGTGGTGAAGTCGACGACGAGATGATCGAGCGCCTGAAAGCCGGCGTAATGCTGGAAGACGGCCCGGCCAAGTTCACCGATATCCAGAAGGCACCGGGTGGCGAAGGCTTCAACCACTGGTACCACTGCGTGGTGATGGAAGGTCGTAACCGTGAGGTGCGTCGCCTGTGGGAATCCCAGGGCATGGTGGTCAGCCGCCTGAAGCGTGTGCGTTTCGGCCCGGTGTTCCTCAATTCGGACCTGCCGATGGGCCGCTGGCGCGAAATGACCCAGGGCGAAATCGACATCCTCGCCGCCGAAGTGGGCCTGCAGCCGGTCGCGCTGCCAGCCATGAAGCTCAAGGCCAAGGACAAGATGGAGCGCCTGCAGCGCAAGTCGACCCGCCCGCTGGGCCGTGGCGAGCGCGTGCGCAACCTGCGCCCGGCCCACGAAGGTGCCGCTACTGGCGAACGCCCTGCGCGTCAGCCGCGTGAAGAAGCGCCGCGTAAACCCACCCGTGGCAGCACGGTGGCTGAGCGCCCGAGCGAGATGCGCAAGCGTCCGGGCAAACCTGATGGCGACAAGCCGGCAGGCCGTGGTCGCGGCAAGCCGCGTGGCTGATAAGCCAGTGTGGTTATCAAGGAACCAGCCTTCGGGCTGGTTTTTTTATGCCTGCGCGAATGTGGACCAAGCCCAAGACATTGAACAAAAAGAATTTTTCGGACGACTGGCAAGTTCTTGAACCGCCTTGTAAAGAAATCTGTACGAATGTAGCCGTTTTCAGTCCGCATTTCAGATCATGCCCGATCGTGTAAACAAACCTTGCCGGCGCCCCTGTGCCAAAGCCGTCGCCATGGCGCCAGCCACCCTTGCCCAAACCCCCGTCCCCACGGTGTTATAGCCGCCATTGCCTTGTGCAGGAGCCCGTCCAAAGAGCCGGGCTGACAAAACAACAAATGGAGGCGCCATGTACGCCGATCACTTCGCCTATGAAGGCCTGTACCACAGGAACGCTGCGTTTTTTCCCGAGGAAACGATGCAACGCGTTGACGCCTGCGCGTTTGCAGGGGTATACAGTGCGCCGCGTTTTACCTGTGACCCTCTTGCGTACCGCGCACTCTTGATCACGCCTGGTTGACCTGCTCCGGCGGCACCTGAGGTCAAGAAACCCAAGGTAACCACCTTGCCCATTCCGCTGCGCCACGAGCGCGGTGGGTCCGATTCCGTCACAGATAAAAACAATGCAGGTGACTTCGTTCATGAGTGGACAAAACATGCATTCAGGCGAGCTAAAGCGGGGCCTGAAGAACCGCCATATCCAGTTGATCGCCCTCGGCGGTGCGATTGGTACCGGCCTGTTCCTCGGCTCGGCTGGCGTGATGAAATCCGCCGGCCCGTCGATGATTCTTGGCTACGCCATCTGCGGCTTCATCGCCTTCATGATCATGCGCCAGCTGGGTGAAATGATCGTCGAAGAGCCGGTGGCCGGCTCGTTCAGCCATTTCGCCCACACCTACTGGGGTGGTTTCGCCGGCTTCCTGTCGGGCTGGAACTGCTGGGTGCTGTATATCCTGGTGGGTATGTCGGAGCTTTCGGCGGTCGGCAAGTATGTTCACTACTGGTGGCCGGAGATCCCCACCTGGGTCACGGCGGCAGCCTTCTTCGTGCTGATCAACGCCATCAACCTGATGAACGTGAAGTTCTTCGGTGAAGCCGAATTCTGGTTCGCCATCATCAAAGTGGTCGCCATCGTCAGCATGATCGGCCTGGGTGCCTACCTGCTGACCAGCGGCAGCGGCGGCCCTGAAGCCACCGTGGCCAACCTGTGGTCACATGGCGGTTTCTTCCCCAACGGCGTCAGCGGGCTGGTAATGGCCTTGGCTTTCATCATGTTTTCCTTTGGTGGCCTGGAAATGCTCGGCTTCACCGCCGCCGAGGCCGACAAGCCAAAGACCGTGATCCCCAAAGCGATCAACCAGGTCATCTACCGCATCCTGATCTTCTATGTCGGTGCCCTGGTGGTGCTGCTGTCGCTGACCCCGTGGGACAACCTGGTCGCCAGCATCGACGCCTCGGGTGGCAGCTACGGCAGCAGCCCGTTCGTGCAAGTGTTCTCGCTGCTGGGCAGTGACGTGGCTGCCAACCTGCTGAACTTCGTGGTGCTGACTGCGGCGCTGTCGGTGTACAACAGTGGCACCTACTGCAACGCCCGCATGCTGCTGGGTATGGCCGAGCAGGGCGATGCCCCGGCGTCGCTGGCCAAGGTCGACAAGCGGGGCGTGCCAGTGCGTTCGATCCTGGTGTCGGCTGCCGTGACCTTCGTCGCTGTGCTGCTGAACTACCTGATGCCGCAAAACGCGCTGGAGCTGCTGATGTCGCTGGTCGTGGCCACCCTGGTGATCAACTGGGCGATGATCAGCTACTCGCACCTGAAGTTCCGTCAGCACCTCGACCGTACCGGCCAGAAGCCGCTGTTCAAGGCACTGTGGTACCCGTACGGCAACTATGTGGTACTGGCTTTCGTGGTGCTGATTCTGGGCATCATGCTGATGATCCCGGGCATCCAGGTGTCGGTGTATGCGATCCCGGTGTGGCTGCTTGCGATGTTGGCGGTGTACATGGTCAAGTCGCGTCGCCAGGTGAATGCGGGCGGTGCTGTTGAGACTGTGGCCAAGTAAGGCGCCATAAGCGGTATGCGAAAACCCGGAGTCAGGTGGCTGGCTTCGGGTTTTTTGTTGTCTGTACGGGCCTGTTCGCGGGTGAACCCGCTCCTACAACGACC
>NZ_BCBP01000120.1:0-9322 GCF_001753955.1 Pseudomonas sp. NBRC 111139 | reverse complement strand
CTTCGGCCGAGTAGCGGCCTTGGGCCACGTACTGGCGCTGCAGCTCGTTACGCACACCTTCGAGGGTGGCACGCTGGAAGATCTCGCCTTCGGCTAGGCCCGATTGTTTCAGGCCCTTCATCAGGTCTTCGGTGCTGATCGCCTTGTTGCCTTCAATCTCGATGCTCGACACCGACGGGCGCTCGACCACGTTGATGATCAGCACATTGCCATCGCGGCTCAACTGGATGTCCTGGAAGAACCCGGTCTTGAACAAGGAACGCGTCGAGTCCACCAGGCGGCGGTCGTCGGCCTGGTCGCCAACGTTCAGCGGCAAGGCACCGAACACACTGCCAGCGGAAACCCGCTGCAGGCCGTTGACGCGAATGTCGGCGATCCTGAACGGTGAGGCCTGGGCCAGCGTGGCTTTCAGCAGCAGGATGGAGAGCAACAGGCGCGGGTAGTTCATCGGGGGTTCCAGACAAGCGGATTTGGAGGGAGGCGAGCGCGGGCAACCCGCAAGCAGCGGGCGATGAGGATACGGGCGGGCTGTGTACGGCGCGGTTAGCCGAGGGTAAAGATGTGTAAAGTCCGACCGGCCGGCGGTGACAGTGCCGGCGCGTAGGGCGATCATTACTCCCCCTGCAATTGCGATATCTGGCCCTGATGATCCCTGTGCTGCTGGTCGACGACGACCGCGAACTGACCGAAATGCTCTCTTTGTACCTGGCGCGCGAAGGCTTCCAGGCAACGGCCGTGGACACCGGCGAAGAAGGCGAGACCCAGGCGTTGTCCGGTGACTTCCAGGTGGTGGTGCTGGACGTCATGCTGCCCGGCATTTCGGGCATCGAAGTGTTACGCCGCGTGCGCGCGCGCAGCCAGGTGCCGGTACTGCTGCTGACGGCCCGTGGCGACAACATCGACCGCATCGCCGGCCTGGAGCTGGGTGCCGACGACTATGTACCCAAGCCCAGCTCTCCTGGCGAGCTGGTGGCGCGCCTGCGGGCGATACTGCGCCGCGTGAAGCCACACCTGATGGGTGAAACCAGCGCGCCCGAGGTACCTGAACAGGTACGCAGCGGTGCATTGAAAATGTGGCCGGGGCGGCGCGAGGCACGCTGGGGCGCAGCCACGCTGGAATTGACCGGCTCCGAGTTCAGCCTGCTCGAAGCCCTGGCGCGCCAGGCCGGTCAGCTGGTCAGCAAGCAGGACCTGTCGCTCAATGCCCTGGGCCGGCCACTGACCCGTTATGACCGACGCATCGATGTGCACGTCAGCAGCATCCGGCAAAAACTTGGCCCGCGTGCCGATGGCAGCAGCTGGATACAGAGCGTGCGCGGCATGGGCTACATGCTGATCGTCGAATGATGCGCCGGCGTCTGTTCTGGAAGCTGTTCCTGGCGTTCTGGCTGGCCAACACCCTGACCTTCCTGGTGGGGGCGGGGGCCTTCATGCTCAATGAGCTGCGCGGCGATACCCCCGGGCTGCGTTCGCTGCTGGCCACCGAGCTGCAAATGCTCGAACGGCATGGCGAGCGGGCCGGCCGCCAGTTGCTGGACGTGTCGCCACAGCCGCAGGATGTGCAAGTAGGCCTTTACGACGATCAAGGCCGCTTGCTGGCTGGCCAAACGGTGCACGTGGCGCGTTTCGAGCAGGCACTGCTCGACCGTGACGGCCGCCCGCTGGTGCTGCGCGCTTCGGTGGCCACCCGTGTCGGTATGGCACCGCGCCCACGCAACCTTGGCCCGTTTGTGACAGGGGCGGTGATGAGCGCGCTGTTCGCGCTGTTGTGCAGCTTTTACCTGACCCGGCCGCTGACCTGGCTGCGCGAGGCCATGGGCCAGGTTGCCCAAGGCCGTTTCGATGTGCGGGTCAGGCCGCGGCTGGGCAAGCGCCGTGACGAAATCGTCGACCTGGCCGAGGACTGTGACCGCATGGCCGGCCAGCTCAAGGCCCTGGTGCAGGCCCAGCAGAACCTGCTGCATGATATTTCCCATGAGCTGCGCTCACCGCTTACCCGCATGCATGCCGCCATCGGCCTGATGCGCCAGCAACCCGACCGGCCCGACATGCTGGAGCGGGTCGAGCGCGAGTCGCGGCGCATGGACGACCTGATCGAGCAACTGCTGACCCTGGCCCGTGCCCAGTCCCGTCAAGGCAACAGTGACTTCGCCAGCGTGGATGTGGTCGAACTGCTGGCGCAGATCGTCGAGGATGCCCGTTTCGAGGCAGGCATGAAGCAGTGCCAGGTGTCCTTGCTGGCTCAGGGCGCGTTTCTCATGCATGGCCATGAAGAGCTCCTGTACCGGGCTTTCGAGAACGTCATCCGCAATGCCGTGCGCTACACCAAGCCCGGCACGGCGGTATTGGTGGAGGCCGCACCGGCACCAGGTGGGCAATGGTTGCAGGTGTGCGTCAGCGACCATGGCCCGGGCGTCGACCCGGCGCGCCTGCAGCGCATCTTCGAACCGTTCGACCGTGGCACCGACAGCAGCGACGGCTTCGGCCTGGGGCTGGCGATCGCCCAGCGTGCCATCGCCTTGCACGGTGGCAGCATCACCGCGCTGGCCGCCGCCACAGGGGGCTTGCGGGTACGCATCGAACTGCCGCAAGCCATTGCTACTTGAAGCCGGTGACCGCGTGGGGAACGTAAGGGGCCTGCAAGCGCGCCACCTCGTCCTCGCTCAGCTGCAGTGACAGTGCGCCCAGGGCATCGTCCAGGTGGGCGGGCTTCGAGGCGCCGACGATAGGGGCGCTAACGCCGGCCCTACCCAGCACCCAGGCCAGCGCAACCTGGGCCATCGGCACCCCCCGTTCGCTGGCGATCTGCTCGACCACATCGATTACCCGGCCGTCCTCCACCTCGGTCTTTTCATAGAACGACTGCCCGGACACATCGGTGCGCGTGCGTTGGGTTTGCTGCCCATGCGGCCGGGTCAGGCGGCCGCGCGCCATCGGGCTCCAGGGCATCAGGCCGACGCCTTGATCCAGGCACAGCGGGATCATTTCTCGCTCTTCTTCGCGGTAGATCAGGTTGAGGTAGTTCTGCATCGACACGAAGCGGCTCCAGCCATGGTTGGCGGCTACCTGCTGCGCCTTGGCGAACTGCCAGGCATACATCGACGATGCACCGATGTAGCGCGCCTTGCCGGCCTTGACCACATCATGCAGAGCTTCCATGGTTTCCTCGATGGGGGTGTGGTAGTCCCAGCGGTGGATCTGGTAAAGGTCGACGTAGTCTGTGCCCAGGCGGCTGAGGCTGGCGTCGATGTTGGCCATGATCGCCTTGCGTGACAAGCCTTGCTCATTGGGCCGGCTGGCGCCTTCCCACATGTTGGCAGGGAAGAACACCTTGGTGGCGATCACGGTTTCTTCGCGGCGGGTAAACTCCCTCAGGAGTTTGCCGAGGATGATTTCCGAGGTGCCGGCGGAATAGCTGTTGGCAGTGTCGAAGAAGTTGATGCCTTGCTCGACGGCATGGCGAATGATCGGCCGGCTGGCGTCTTCGCCCAAGGTCCAGGGATGAGTGCCGGCGTCGGGTTCACCGAAGGTCATGCAGCCCAGGCACAGCCTTGAAATGTCCAGCCCAGTGCTACCCAGCTTTACGTACTGCATCGTCGTCTCCTTCAAGGGCGTGAGTGATGGAGTTAGCCTAACGCTGGCAGGGTTGGGCGAAAATTCCGTATTGATGCATGCGCCATCTGCAAGAATTCACAAGCGTAGCAGCGGCCGCACCTGTTGCTGAAGGAAGTCGGTAACCGCCTTGATCCGCGGCGTGGCGCGCACGTCTTCATGCACGGCCAGCCAGATTTCGATGCTCATTGTCTGTTGGGCGCTGCCTGCTTCTTTCAGACCGTGTTCCTGTGCCATGAACGCGGGCAGGCAGGCGATGCCGATGCCGCCGGCACAGGCTTGGGCCTGGATGCGCAGGTCATTGCTGTGCAATGCGAACGGCTGCTGGCCGGCCTGGAGGTTGAGCCATTGCTGTTGTGGGGAACGGGCCTGAGACTCGTCGTAGCCGATGTAGCGCCTGACCGTTGCGCTGGCCAGGTAACCGGGCGAGGCATACAGCCGGTAATCCAGGTGCCCCAGCAGGCTGACCACCAGAGTTGGCTCTGTCGGCCTGGCCAGGGCGATGCTGATGTCAGCTTCGCGGCGGACCAAGGATGCCTTGGATTTGCTGCCTACCAGCTTCAGGCGCAGCTGTGGGTAGCGCTGGTACAGCTCGCCCAGGCGCCGGGCGACGATGCTGCCCAGCAGCGCCGGTGGTGCCGAGAGCACCACTTCGCCTTCCACTGTCTGTTGGCCGGCGCTGGCGAAATGCTCCAGGGCAAAAGAGGACATGGCCATCTGCTCGGCGAGTTCCGCAACACGTTGGCCTTCGTGGGTGAGGGCATAAGCGCGGGGACGTCGGTCGACCAGCTTGAGCTTGAGCGAAGCTTCGAGCGAGGCGATGCGCCGGGCCACGGTGGCGTGGTCGACACTCAGGGTCTTGGCAGCGGCCGACAGCGAGCCGGCCGAGCTGAAGGCGGAGAAATGGCGCAGGTCTTCCCAATCGAACATGAATGACTCGGCAGTGGCGGGTGCATAAAGGGGTAGGGTAACCCTTTATGACCCTGCCGGCTTCAATGCCCGCCTTTCATCCGCCGCGCCACCAGGTAGATGCCCAGGCCAACCAGCGCAGTCGCGGCGCCGATGTACCCGGTGCTGGTCCAGCCCATGCCGGCAGTGATCGCCATGCCTCCCAGCCATGGCCCCAGGGCATTGGCCAGGTTGAACGCCGCATGGTTCGACGCCGCTGCCAGGCTAGGTGCCTCATGGGCAATGTCCATGAGGCGGATCTGTAGCGGTGCCGCCAGCGCGATCATGGTGCCCACCAGGCCGATGCCCAGCAGCAGGCTCCACAGCGCCTGGGCGGCGAAGGTAAAGAACAGCAGCACGGCGACCGACCACATCAGTACCAAGCCCACGGCGCGGAACTGCAGGCGGTCGAACAGCTTGCCGCCAGCGATGTTGCCGACGATACCGCCCACGCCGAACGCCGCCAGACCAAACGGAATCCACTGTGGCGACACCTGGGTCACGTGCAGCATGGTCGGTGCCAGGTAGCTGAAC
Organism: Pseudomonas sp. NBRC 111139; assembly: GCF_001753955.1. Lineage (NCBI taxonomy): Bacteria > Pseudomonadati > Pseudomonadota > Gammaproteobacteria > Pseudomonadales > Pseudomonadaceae > Pseudomonas > Pseudomonas sp. NBRC 111139. The sequence goes on along the minus strand of NZ_BCBP01000120.1, from coordinate 4,228 downwards.
ACGCAGAACATGCCGGCAAAACCGATCGAAGCGATGGCCAGCGCCATCCATACCTGTGGGAGGGCAAAGGCCTGTAGCTCCTTGCGCGGGTCGCTGCGTGTTTCGTCGTGGCGCTGGGGCACGAAACGCCAGACCAGGGCGATGGTGCACAGGGCGATCGCGCCGACCAGCACGAATGCCGAACGCCAACCGAAGTACTGGCCCAGGAAGGTGGCAACCGGGTTGCCGAGCAACATGGCCAAGGTCAGGCCCATCATTACCCGGGCAACCGCCCCCGCGCGCTGATCCTTGGCGACCATGCTCGAGGCGACCACTGCGGCAATGCCGAAGTAGGCGCCGTGGGGCAGGCCGCTGATGAAACGAAATGTGACCAGGCCACCGAACGAGGGGGCAAAGGCCGTGGCCAGGTTGCCCACGGCATACAGCAGCATCAACAGCAGCAGCATGTGCTTGCGCAACAGTTTGGCACCGAGAATGGCCAGTGTCGGTGCGCCAACCATCACCCCCAGCGCATACGCGCTGATGGCATGGCCCACCTGCGGCTCGCTCAACTGCAAATTGCTGGCAATGTCGGGCATCAGGCCCATGATGGCGAATTCGCCGGTGCCGATGGCAAAGCTGCCCAGTGCCATGGCGGCTTCCATCTTGGCGACGGTGTGTTTACTGGGGAGCGGGGGGCGTTCCTGGACTGACATTTGTATCCCTATTGAAACATGCTGAAACGTTCAAGGCGGGATAATAGTCAATCGATGGCTGCAACGTCGAGGATGCTGCCCCGGCTTCCGCGACGTTGCAGCCCGTTTCCTGCTCAGTGTGCGGGCGCGCTTGCTATGCCCCTGGCTGAAGTGACGGGATCCTGTGGCAGCGGGTACGCCTGCTCTTTTAGACTGCGGGCGGTGACGCGCCAACCCTCGGCAAACGGTGTGTACACGCGCCACGCACTCGGTTCACAAGGACAACTGCAATGTCAGATACCCCGCGCAACCCGCTGCTTATCGATGGGGCCGTCGGCCAGATCGAGCTGTTGATCGACTACCCCGACGGACCACCCAAAGGGCTGGTGCTGGTCAGCCATCCGCAACCGCTGCTGGGCGGTAGCCCACGGCATATCGTGCCACTGACCCTGGCACGGCAGCTGCGTGCAGCCGGCTGGCAAGTGGTACGGCCGAGCTTTCGTGGGGTGGGGCAGACGCAAGGCGCGCACGACCAGGGCATCGGTGAAGCCGAGGATTGCATCGCGGTCATCCGTCACTTCAATCAGCAACAGCCCGAGCTGCCGGTAGCGCTGGTCGGGTTTTCCTTTGGGGCCTACGTGTTCGCCCGGGTTGCCTGTGCGCTGGAAGGGCAGTTGCAGGCAGTCGCATTGATGGGGCTGCCGGTGGGGGATGTACCGGGAGGGCGCTATTACGAGCCATTGCCGCTGCCTGGGGATTGCCTGTTACTCCATGGTGAACAGGATGAAATGGCACCGCTGGCCAACCTGCTGCAATGGGCTGGCCCTGAACAACGGGCAGTGTCGGTATACGCCGGTGCCAATCACTTTTTCAAAGGCTGCCTGGGGCGTGCCGCGGAGCAGGTGATTGCTCATCTCGCCCAGAAGACTGGTACTCACCGCTCCAGGTAATGCGTCTGTGCAGCAAAATCGATAAACCGCTTGCTGGCCAGCGACAGGTATTCCCCCGAGCGCCAGCACAAGCGGAAACTCATCTGCTGTGCTGGCCGGAACGGCACGCCGACGATGCCTGGCGTGCGTTGCTGCACCGAGCGCAGCAGGGTCGCCACCCCCATGTTGTCCAGCGCGGCCTGCACCACCAGCGAGACGAAGTTGCTCTGTAGCGCCACCTGGTAAGTGATGCCATGTTCGGCGAAGAACGCATCCAGAAGATGGCGTTGAACGAAGGTGCGATCGAACACCACCATGTCGGTATTGCGCAGGTCTTCGGCGGTGAGGTAGGCCTTGCCGGCATAGGGGTGATCCGGGTGCATGCACGCCAGCATCTCGTCGCTGCCCAGCAGGATCGACTCCTTGTCCGGCGGTACACGCCGGGACTCCAGCAGCGCCAGGTCGATTTCCCGTTGCTCCAGGCGATGGCCAATGTCTTCGGCACTGCCTTCGAACACGGTCATGGCAATGCCCGGGTACGACTTGCGGAAGGCGTTCATCAACCCGGGGACGTAGTGCAGGCCGAACATCGGCGGGATACCCAGGCGCACTTCACCGCGCTTGAGGTCGGCCATGTCGCGCAGCTCTTGCCGGGCAACGTCCATTTCGCGCAGGGCAGAGGCAATGCGCGGCAAGAACTGCTCGCCTTCTGCCGTGAGGATCACTTTGCGCGTGGTGCGGTTGAACAGGGTTACCCCCAGTTCTTCTTCCAGCCGGGTGACGGCCATGCTCAGCGCTGGCTGGGCGATGTGCAGGTGCTGCGCGGCCTTGGTGAAGCTGCCTTGCCGGACGATTTCGACACAGCAGCGCAATGCCTTGAGGTTCATTGAGGGGTGCTACCTTTCATGCGAGATGCATTCATAACGAACTGTGATGCTAAGCATCATAACAATATATTTATTATTATTAACCAGAGGGCCTACGATGCGCGCCACTGAGACATCCTGCAACATCTCAGTCACGCAGCTTAATAAATCTGCAATCCCACAAAGATTTTGAGGTAGTACCCCAAATGGCCAAGGCCGCCGATGTCGTTGTGCAATGCCTGGAAAACGAAGGTGTCGAGTATGTATTCGGCATTCCCGGTGAGGAAAACCTCGACCTGCTCGAATCCCTGCGCAAGTCGAAGATCAAGCTGGTACTGACCCGTCACGAGCAGTCTGCAGGTTTCATGGCTGCCACCTACGGTCGTCTGACCGGCAAGACCGGCGTCAGCCTGTCGACCCTCGGCCCTGGTGCCACCAACCTGGTGACCGCCAGCGCCTACGCCTACCTGGGCGGCATGCCGATGATGATGATCACCGGGCAGAAGCCGATCAAGAAGTCCAAGCAGGGTCGCTTCCAGATCATTGACGTGTGCGGCATGATGGACCCCATCACCAAGTACACCCACCAGTTCGCCTCGGCCGACAACATCCCGGCCCGCATGCGCGAAGCCTTCCGCCTGGCCGAAGAAGAAAAGCCGGGTGCGGTGCACCTGGAGCTGCCGGAAGACATCGCCGCCGAGCAGACCGACGCGCTGCCGATCCCGCGCAGCCTGCACCGCCGCCCGCTGGCCGAGCACGTGGCCATTGAAGCTGCCGTCGAGAAACTGCAGAACGCGCGTAACCCGATCCTGGTGATCGGTGCCGGTGCCAACCGCAAGATGACCGCCAAGGTCCTCAAGCAACTGATCGACAAGACCGGCATCCCGTTCATCACCACCCAAATGGGTAAAGGCGTGGTCGACGAGCGCCACCCGCGCTTCCTCGGCAACGCTGCGCTGTCGTCGGGCGACTTCGTTCACCGCGCCGTCGAAGCCGCCGACCTGATCGTCAACATTGGCCACGATGTGATCGAGAAGCCGCCGTTCTTCATGGTCCGTGGCGGCACCGAAGTCATCCACATCAACTTCCGCTCTGCCGAAGTCGATGCTGTGTACTTCCCGCAAGTAGAAGTGATCGGCGACATCGCCAACGCCGTGTGGCAGATCAGTGAAGCACTGAACGACACGTCGCACTGGGACTTCACCCGCCTGATGGCCATCCGTGAAGCCAACGAAGCACAGATCGCCGAAGGCGCCGACGACGACCGCTTCCCGGTCTACCCACAGCGCATGGTGGCTGACATCCGTCGTGTACTGCCGTCCGAAGGCATCGTCGCCCTGGACAACGGCATCTACAAGATCTGGTTCGCCCGCAACTACAAAGCGCACAAGCCAAACACCGTGCTGCTGGACAACGCCCTGGCGACCATGGGCGCCGGCCTGCCATCGGCAATGGCTGCGCACCTGGTGCACCCGGACCGCCCGGTAATCTCGGTGTGTGGTGACGGCGGCTTCATGATGAACAGCCAGGAACTGGAAACTGCAGTACGTCTGGGCATGCACATCACCGTGGTGATCCTGCGTGACGACGGCTACGGCATGATCCGCTGGAAGCAGGCCAACATGGGCTTCACCGATTTCGGCCTGGACTACGGCAACCCGGACTTCGTCAAGTATGCCGAAGCCTACGGCGCCAACGGCCACCGCGTGGAAAGCGCCGAAGGCCTGCTGCCGCTGCTGGAGCACTGCATCAAGACCCC
>NZ_BCBP01000119.1:0-7820 GCF_001753955.1 Pseudomonas sp. NBRC 111139 | reverse complement strand
TCGATCTCACCTTAGAGCCTGACACCCGCACCCCGCACCCCACCCAAAATCCCATGGAACCTCCCCCCCACCCATTCTGGTCTAGTCTGAAGTTATGACCGGACCTGGGCCAGGGACGTGTAATTGAGTGTCCAGGCCGGATCACCATTGGAGTCCTTGGGAGGTGCCCTCATGAGCCTGCTGCTCGAGCCTTACACCCTGCGTCAGTTGACCCTGCCCAACCGCATCGCCGTGTCACCAATGTGCCAGTATTCAGCCGTCGATGGCCTGGCCAACGACTGGCATCTCGTCCATTTAGGCAGCCGCGCCGTCGGTGGCGCCGGCCTGGTAATCACTGAAGCCGTGGCGGTGACCGCCGATGGCCGCATCACCGCCGAAGACCTTGGCCTGTGGGACGACGCGCAGATCGCCCCGTTACAACGCATCACCCGCTTCATCACCGCCCAGGGCGCCGTGGCTGGCATCCAGCTGGCCCACGCCGGGCGCAAGGCCAGCACCTATCGCCCATGGCTGGGCAAACCAGGTAGCGTCAAACTGGAAGAGGGCGGCTGGCAGCCGGTGGGGCCCTCGAAAATCGCCTTCGACCCGCAACACACCGCGCCGCGCGAGTTGAGCCAGGACGAGATTGAGGATGTGATTGGCGCCTTCGTCGCCTCGACCGAGCGCGCCTTGAAGGCCGGTTTCAAGGTGGTTGAGATCCACGCCGCGCACGGCTATCTGCTGCACCAGTTCCTATCACCCCTGAGCAACCAGCGCCGCGATGAGTACGGTAGCAGCTTTGAAAACCGCATCCGCCTGACCTTGCAGGTGGTCGAGGCAGTGCGCAAGGTTTGGCCCCCGGAGTTGCCACTGTTCGTGCGGGTTTCGGCAACCGACTGGGTGGAAGATGGTTGGAACCCGGATGAAACCGTCGAACTGGCACGCCGCCTGCGGAGTTTGGGCGTGGATCTGATCGATGTTTCTTCTGGTGGCACCTCGGTCAACGCCGAGATCCCCACCGGCCCCGGCTACCAGACCCGCTTTGCCGAGCGCGTGCGCAAGGAATCGGAAATCGCCACCGGCACCGTGGGCATGATCACCGAACCGGCCCAGGCCGAGCACATTCTGCGAACCGGCCAGGCCGATATCATCTTCCTCGCCCGCGAACTGTTGCGCGACCCGTACTGGCCTCTGCATGCCGACGACGACCTGGGCGGCAACAAGGCCACCTGGCCTGCGCAATACCAGCGTGCGACCAGCCGCGCCAACCCGATTCACGAGTCGGATTTGCGCGACTGACCCATGCCTTGCGCGGCCCTTGCAGGAGCGGCCGTGTTTCGCGAAAGGGCCGCAAAGCGGCCCTGGGTTCAGCTATAGGCAGCCTTGCTGAGAATATCGCTTACCCATTGGTTGATGCTTTTTTCAGCCAGCTCGGCCTTGGCCGCCACACTGGCGTGAAGGGTAGGCTCAAGGCGTAGGCTGAGTTTGCCGGAATACGTTTTCTGCGGTTCCCGCCCAAGGCGTTCGCAAGTCTCAAGATAATCGTCAACGGCTTCTTCAAATGCCTGGCGCAACTCACTGATCGATTCGCCATGAAAACCTATCACGTCGCGAATACCGGCGACATGGCCGATCAGCAACTGGTCTTCATCGCTGTATTCGATACGAGCGGCGTATCCGCGGTAAGTCATTACATTCATGGTAATACTCCTGCCTGCTCAATGAACTGGCGGGCGTCTCTTAGTTGATAGGGCTTGGCGTGCCTGTCCGGATGAGGGCGGTGGAAGGTTGCCACTGCTCCATTGAGTTCAAAGCGAACCCGTGATCCTCTTCCTTCTACGACCTGGCACCCAGCGATACCAGCAGAGACTCCACCCGCGCCCACTCCAGTGTTCTGGGAACCGGCCTTTTAAGTAATGCTTCAAGTGTGGCTTGCTGATGATTATTCGTGGTATCAGATTATGATACCAACCATGAGAGCTCAATGAATGTGCAGTAGGAGGGAGTAGATCACGGGTGAAGGAAAATTCTGAGACGTTGACCGAGGGGCATTCAAGCCCCTCGGTCAACGCGAGCACTTAGTGCTTGATCATCACATGCCGCACACAGGTGTAGTCCTCCAGCCCATACATCGACATGTCCTTGCCATACCCCGAATGCTTCTGCCCGCCATGGGGCATTTCGCTGACCAGCATGAAGTGGGTGTTCACCCAGGTGCAGCCATACTGCAAGCGCGCCGCCAGGCGGTGGGCGCGGCCGGTGTCGCGGGTCCATACCGACGAAGCCAGGCCGTAGTTGGAGTCGTTGGCCCATTCCAGTGCCTGCGCTTCATCGGTGAAGCGGGTGACCGAAACCACCGGGCCGAACACTTCGTTGCGCACGATCTCGTCGTCCTGCAGGGCGTCGGCCAGCACGGTAGGCTCGAAGAAAAAGCCATCGCCCGCTATCGGCTTGCCACCGGTTACCAGACGAATGTGCGGCTGGGCGATGGCCCGCTGCACCAACCCGGCGACCTTGTCGCGGTGCTGGGCACTGATCAATGGCCCCAGCTCGGTGTCCTCGGCCTCTTGCAGGCCAGGTTTCAGGCTCGCCACTGCTGCACCCAGGCGCTCGACGAAGCGCTCGTAGATCCCGTCCTGGACGTACAGGCGGCAGGCTGCGGTGCAGTCCTGGCCAGCGTTGTAGAAGCCGAAGGTGCGGATGCCATCAATGGCGGCATCGATGTCGGCATCGTCGAACACCAGCACCGGCGCTTTGCCGCCCAATTCCATGTGCATGCGTTTCATGCTGTCGGCGGTGGCACTGATGATGTGCGCGCCGGTGGGGATCGAGCCGGTCAGCGACACCATGCGCACCTTGGGATGGGTTATCAACGGGTTGCCGACCGTCTGGCCGCGGCCGAAGAGAATGTTCAGCACCCCCGGCGGTAGCAAGTCCTGGGCCAGCTCGCCCAGGCGCAGGGCCGTCAGTGGCGTCAGTTCGGATGGCTTTATCACCACGGTGTTGCCGGCAGCCAGGGCCGGGGCGATCTTCCAGGCCAGCATCATCAGCGGGTAGTTCCACGGCGCGATGGACGCCACCACGCCCAACGGGTCGCGGCGGATCATCGAGGTGTGGCCCGGCAGGTACTCGCCTGCCGCCGAGCCGCCCAGGCAGCGCGCAGCACCGGCAAAGTAACGGAACACGTCGGCAATCGCCGGGATCTCGTCATTCAGGGCAGCGCTCAGGGGCTTGCCGCAGTTCTGCGATTCCAGCCGGGCCAGTTCATCGCCATGGGCTTCGATGGCGTCGGCCAGCGCCAGCAAGGCCTGCGAACGGTCTTTAGGGCTGGTTTGCGACCAGCTGTCGAAGGCTTGGTCGGCAGCGCGTACGGCGCTGTCTACCTGTGCCTCGGTGGCTTCATTGATCTGCGCCAGGGCAGTGCCCAGCGCCGGGTTGAGCACGGTCCAGGCCGGGCCTTGGCCAGCGACCAGCTGGCCATTGATCAGCATCTGCGTTTGCATCGGGGGCTCCTCCAGGGTCATTTTCCACCGCCCGCGACGCTGTCTCCGCCACGGGTCAGGTAATAGGCGCCAAGAATCGGCAGCATGGTCACCAGCATCACCAGCATGGCGACAACGTTGGTCACGGGCACGTCGCGTGGGCGGCTGAGCTGGTTGAGCAGCCAGATCGGCAGGGTGCGCTCATGGCCGGCGGTGAACGTGGTGACGATGATTTCATCGAACGACAAGGCAAAGGCCAGCATGCCGCCCGCCAGCAGCGCCGAGCCGAGGTTGGGCAGGACGATGTAACGGAAGGTCTGCCAACCGTCGGCACCAAGGTCCATCGAGGCTTCGATCAGGCTTTGCGAGGTACGCCGCAGGCGGGCGATCACGTTGTTGTAGACGATCACCACGCAGAACGTGGCGTGGCCGACTACGATGGTGAACACCCCGGGCTCTATCCCCAGCGTCTTGAACGCCGAGAGCAGGGCGATGCCGGTGATGATGCCTGGCAGGGCAATGGGCAGGATCAGCACCAGCGAAATGCTCTCCTTGCCGAAGAAGCTGCGCCGATAGAGCGCCGCCGAGGCCAGCGTACCGAGCACCAGTGCGATCAAAGTGGCCAGGCAAGCCACCTGCAGCGACAGCTTGATTGCCTCGAGCACATCGGGCCGGGCAAAGGCCACGTCGATCCACTTCAGGGTAAAGCCCTTGGGTGGAAAGCTGAACGCCGCGTCTTCGGTGTTGAAGGCGTACAGGAAGATGATCAGGATCGGGAAGTGCAGGAACAGCAACCCGCCCCAGGCCGCCAGGCGCAGCCCTGCAGACGCTTTTTCAGAGTGCATCGAAGGCCCCCAGACGCTTGACGATGGCCAGGTATACCGCGATCAGCACAATGGGCACCAAGGTGAACGCGGCGGCCATCGGCATGTTGCCGATCGCCCCTTGCTGGGCATAGACCATGCTGCCGATGAAGTAGCCGGGCGGCCCGACCAGCTGCGGCACGATGAAGTCGCCCAGGGTGAGCGAGAAGGTGAAGATCGAGCCGGCGGCGATACCGGGGATCGACAGCGGCAGGATCACCTGCACGAAGGTTTGCCCCGGCCGGGCGCCCAGGTCCGCCGAAGCCTGCAGCAGCGACGGTGGCAAGCGCTCCAGCGAGGCCTGGATCGGCAGGATCATGAATGGCAGCCAGATGTACACGAACACCAGGAAGCGCCCCAGGTGCGAAGTCGACAGCGTGCTGCCGCCCACGCCCGGCACGGCCAGCACCGCCTGCAGCAGGCCGTCCAGGTGCAACTGCTGGACGAACCATTGGGCCACACCGCCCTTGGCCAATAGCAGGGTCCAGGCATAGGTCTTGACGATGTAGCTGGCCCACATCGGCATCATCACCGCGATGTAGAAAAACGCCTTGGTCTTGCCGCTGGTGTAACGCGCCATGTAATAGGCGATGGGGAAGGCCAGTACCGCGCTGGCCAGCGACACCGCCACCGCCATGCCCAGGGTGCGCAGGATGATGTCGAAGTTCGACGGGTTGAACAGTGCGGCGAAGTTGCCCAGGGTCAGGTCCGGGGTCACCGCCATGGTGAAGTCGTCGAAGGTATAGAAGCCCTGCCACAGCAGGTTCAACAGCGAACCCAGGTAAATCGCGCCGAACCAGGTCAGCGGCGGGATCAACAGCAGTGCCAGGTACAGGTTGGGGCGCCGGTACAGCAGGTTGGACAGGGCGCGCAGTGTGCTCATCTCAGCGGCCCTCGGTTTCCTGCAGCACCGTCATGGCTTCGCGGGGCCAGTGCGCCTGCAGGCGTTGCCCCGGCTGCCAGGCCTGCACCTGCTTTTGCCAGCGGTCATTGGCCTGGCTTACTGCCAGCAGTTGACCGTTTTCCAGCTGCAGTTCGTAGCGTGTGGCGCTGCCTTGGTACTGGACATCACGCAGCACGCCGCTGACCTGTACCTCATGGCTGGTCACTACCGGGTCGCCCAGGCGAATGTGTTCGGGACGGATGGAGAAGGGCGCAGGGCTGCCGTTGAGCTGCATGGCCAGCTCGCCACGCACCACGTTGGACGTGCCGACGAATTCAGCGACGAAGGTTGTGCTGGGCTTCATGTACAGGTTGCGCGGGGTGTCGACCTGTTCGATACGGCCGCGGTTGAACACCGCGACCCGGTCGGACATCGACAGTGCTTCGGTTTGGTCGTGGGTGACGAAGATGAAGGTGATGCCCAGTTGGCGTTGCAGCTTTTTCAGCTCGCCTTGCATCTGCTCGCGCAATTTCAGGTCCAGCGCGCCCAGTGGCTCATCGAGCAGCAGCACCCGCGGGCGGTTGACCAACGCCCGGGCCAGGGCCACGCGCTGACGCTGGCCGCCAGACAGCTGTGCCGGCTTACGCGCGCCATAGCCGGCCAAGGCCACCATGGCCAGGGCTTCTTCGGCGCGGCTGTAGCGTTCGGCCTTGCCCACGCCTTTTACCTTCAGGCCATAGGCGATGTTGTCCAGCACGTTCATGTGCGGGAACAGCGCATAGTCCTGGAACACTGTGTTGACGTCACGTTGGTAGGGCGGCAGGCCAGCGGCCTCGACCCCTTGGATGCGGATCGAACCGCTGGAGGGTTGCTCGAAGCCTGCGATCAGGCGCAGGCAGGTGGTCTTGCCCGAGCCGGAAGGGCCGAGCATGGAAAAGAACTCTCCATCGATGATGTCGATGCTGACCTGGTCGACGGCCTTGACCTCGCCGAAGGTGCGGGAAACCTGGGTGAACTGGACGGCTAGGGGCATGCGTGGACTCCAGGTATGAATATGTCTCCTGTGCCGGCCTCTTCGCGGGCAAGCCCGCTCCTACAGGTGGAGCGCCACCCTTGCAGGCGGTGAAGAACCTGTGGGCGCGGGCTTGCCCGCGAAAAGGCCGGTACAGGCATTCAGACAACCTCAGCGACCACCCATGATCGCAATGTAGTCCTGGGTCCAGCGGCTGTAAGGCACGAACTTGCCGCCTTGGGCCTGCGGTGTTTTCCAGAAGGCAATCTTGTCGAAGTTGTCAAAGCCGTTGGTCTTGCAGCCCTCGGCCCCCAGCAGCTCGCTGCCGGTGCACGCCGCCGGCACAGCCGGCAACGAGCCGAACCAGGCCGCCACATCGCCTTGCACCTTAGGTTGCAACGACCAGTCCATCCATTTGTAGGCGCAATTGGGGTGCTTGGCCTCGGCGTGCAGCATGGTGGTGTCGGCCCAGCCGGTCGCGCCCTCCTTGGGAATGGTCGAGGCCACTGGCTGGTTCTCGGCCTTGAGGCCATTGACCATGTAGCCCCAGGAGCTGGAGGCAACCACGCCTTCGTTTTTCACATCGCTCATCTGCACCGTGGCGTCATGCCAATAGCGGTGGATCAGCGGTTGCTGTTGGCGCAGCAGTTCCAGCACGGCCTTGTATTGTGCCTCGTTCAGTTCGTACGGGTCCTTGATGCCCAGTTCGGGCCTGGCCGACTTCAGGTACAGCGCTGCATCGGCGATGTAGATCGGCCCGTCATAGGCTTGCACGCGGCCCTTGTTTGGCTTGCCGTCGGGCAGGTTCTGCGGCTCGAACACCACGCTCCAGCTGGTGGGTGCCTGCTTGAAGGTGTTGGTGTTGTACAGCAGCACGTTTGGCCCCCACTGGTACGGCGTGCCGTACACCTGCTTGTCGACCACATACCAGCCACCGTTCTGCAGGCGCGGGTCGATGGTTTTCCAGTTGGGGATCAAGGCGGTGTTGATCGGCTGTACGCGCTTGCCTGCAATCAGCCGCAGCGATGCATCGCCCGAGGCGGTGACCAGGTCATAGCCGCCCTTGGTCATCAGGCTGACCATCTCGTCCGAGGTGGCGGCCGTTTTCACGCTGACCTTGCAGCCGGTTTCCTTTTCGAAACCGGTCACCCAGTCGTAGGCCTTGTCGCTTTCACCGCGTTCGATGTAGCCGGGCCAGGCGACGATGTCCAGGCGCCCCTCGCCGGCCCCCAGGGCCTTGGGCGCTTCGGCGGCCTGCAGGCTGGCGCTGGCCAGCATGGCGCAGGTGGTGGCGCCGAGCAATGCGGTCTTGTGCACTGACATGGTGTTCCCTCTTCTTGGCGATCTTGTTCGGGCAGTCATGAGGCAAGCAGTGAAGCAATTGTTATAAGCGTAGTGCGTGAGTGCGAGGTATTGGCGATATCGAGTCTAGTTGGCTTTTTGCCAGCTAACGCAACATCCTGAAGCAAATCCCTGCATGGCGTGTGCTCGGCCAAGCCTTACTCTGGCGTTTGAATCTTCTTACGTGGAGACACGCGAATGAATACCCGGGGCTTGCTTGATCAACTCCTCAAATCCGGCCAGCAACTGCTCGAGAAGCA
>NZ_BCBP01000118.1:0-8959 GCF_001753955.1 Pseudomonas sp. NBRC 111139 | reverse complement strand
GGCGGCGCTCGATCTCACAGGCGCAGAATGTGTCGAGGCGGACATCTGGCGGCGCTCGATCTCACAGGCGACAAAAACCTACAGCCAGGCCCTCAGCACTCAACCAGTTCGATCAGGCAGAACCGCCCCTGAACCTCCAACCCCAGCAATTCATCATTGCCTTCCAGACGCAAGCAGTCGAACAACCCCAACCGCTGCGTCTCGCGCCCGGCAATAGTGACTTCGACCAGGCTGCTGGCAGCAAACAACAACACCGTCGACGCCGAGCTATACACCCGGCTGGTGCCATCCAGCCACTGCAGCCGCGCCCTATATCGCTGCGGTGCATAGATCAGGTTGAAATCGCGGATCGCCCCGCCCAGCAACTTGCAGCTGACCTGGCTCTCGCCGCTGAACGCAAACGCATCGAACGCCAGCAATGGCCGACTGGCCTGGCCGTCGACCAGCAGGCGCATGCCGTCGCCCTGCAGCACGGTGATGATCCGCTGGTAGCCGGCGAAGGTGGAAAAGCCGCCCGACTCTTCGATGTCGGCAATCGACAGACGCCAGCCAAAACCGTCCAGACCCTCGCCACTGTCGCGGGTGATCTCTTCGGTGAAACCACCACCGTTCTTCCAAGGCATGCGCGGGTAATCGTGCGCACGCAACAACTGCAGCTGACTCATTTGCTGAAACGTCCTTCCAGGCGATGACGGGAACCGGGGTGGATCAGCCGTGCAGCGGTCACCGGCTGGCGGCCGGACCAGGTGCGACGACGAATCAGCAGGCAAGGCTCGCCCCGCTCGATCTGCAACAGGCGGCATTCTTCCGGCTCGGCCAGGATCGCCTCGACCACATGCTCACCTTCGGTCAACGGCGCCACCTGGGACAGGTAGGCGTAAGGCGTCTGCCGAGTAAAGTCCTGCTTGAGGTAGTCGGGGGCGATGGCCGCGTTAACGTAGCGGTCCTCGATCTGCACCGGCACGCCGTTCTCGAAATGCACGATCAGCGAATGGAACACCCGCTGACCTTCACGCATGTCCAGAGCCAGCGCCCGCTCGGAGCCGGCCGCTTCTTCGGCAAGCGTGATCACCTGGCAGCTATGCTGGTGCCCGCGCGCGGCAATTTCATCGGCAATGTTGTTGACCTCGAACAGCGCCGAACGGCCCTTGGGCTCGGCCACGAAGGTGCCGACCCCTTGCATGCGCACCAGCAGGCCCTCGGCGGTGAGTTCACGCAGGGCGCGGTTGATGGTCATGCGGCTGAAACCCAGCTCGTTGACCAACTCGCTCTCGGAGGGTACCCGGTGATGCGGTGGCCAGCTGCCGTTGTCGATCTGCTGGATGATCATCTGTTTGACCCGGGCGTAGAGCGGCGCCGGGCCCTCGCCCATCTGGGCAACCAGCACGGAGACAGGAGGTGTCGGCACGGCGATGGATCCTTGTGCAAATGAAATGAGCGGTAGCTTGCCGCAGTTTACCCGGCAGGCAAACGCCTGTATATGTATATACAAGTTAACAATAACAGGATTCCACCGATGTCAGCCTACTTCGCCGAACGCGCCCTGCTACCTACGGGTTGGGCCAGCCATGTGCGTATCGAGGTCGCCCGCGATGGCCGCGTGGCCAGCATCGAGCCTGGCGCTTCGGCCGAAGGCGCCGAGCGCCTGGCCGGCCCGCTGCTGCCCGGCATGCCCAACCTGCACTCGCATGCCTTCCAGCGCGCCATGGCAGGCCTGGCGGAAGTTGCCGGCAACCCCAACGACAGTTTCTGGACCTGGCGAGACCTGATGTACCGCCTGGTCGGGCAGATCAGCCCAGAGCAGCTTCAGGTCATCGCCCGCCAGCTGTACATCGAGATGCTCAAGGCCGGTTATACCTCGGTGGCGGAGTTCCACTACGTGCACCACGACCAGGCCGGCAAGCCCTACGCCGACCCCGCCGAGCTGTCGCGACGCATCAGCGCGGCCGCAGCCGACAGCGGCATCGGCCTGACCTTGCTGCCGGTGCTGTACAGCCATGCAGGCTTTGGCGGCCAGGCGCCGAACGACGGGCAGCGGCGCTTCATCAACTCCACCGCGCAGTACCTGCAGCTGCAAGCCCAGCTCGCCCCGCTGCTGGCCGCGCAACCGGCGCAGCAACTGGGCCTGTGCTTCCACTCGCTGCGGGCGGTAACGCCTGGGCAGATCGCCGAAGTGCTGGCGGCCAGCGACAGGCAGTGCCCAGTGCATATCCACATCGCCGAACAGCAGAAGGAAGTCGACGACTGCCTGGCCTGGAGCGGCCTGCGCCCGCTGCAGTGGCTGTACGAGCACGTGGACGTGGACCGCCGCTGGTGCCTGGTACACGCTACCCACGCCGAACCGGACGAAGTCACTGCCATGGCCCGCAGCGGCGCGGTGGCCGGGTTGTGCCTGACCACCGAAGCCAACCTGGGCGATGGGATCTTCCCGGCAGTGGATTTCCTGGCACAGGGCGGGCGTATGGGCATTGGCTCGGACAGCCATGTGTCGTTGAGCGTGGTGGAGGAGCTGCGCTGGCTGGAATATGGCCAGCGCCTGCGGGACCAGCGGCGCAACCGCCTGTATCGCGGCGACCAACCGATGGTCGGACGCACGCTGTATGACGCGGCGCTGGCCGGTGGTGCGCAGGCGCTGGGGCAGGCGGTCGGCGAGTTGGCGGTTGGCAAGCGTGCCGACTGGCTGGTGCTCGATGGGCAGGACCCCTACATCGCCATGGCGGAGGGTGATGCCATTCTCAACCGTTGGCTGTTTGCCGGCGGCGATCGCCAGGTGCGCGATGTGATGGTGAATGGGCAGTGGGTGGTGCGCCAGGGGCGACATGCGCAAGAAGAAGAAAGCGGGCGGTCGTTTGCCGAGGTGTTGCGCCAGCTTCTGGGCTGAGTGTATCGGGGCTGCATTGCAGCCCTTCGCGGGCTTGCCCGCGAAGGGTTGCAAAGCAACCCCAAAAAAACTCAGTGCATTTTTACTATTTGCTGATCGGACGCCCGCCAGATCAAGCGGCTGGTGTCATACCCCTGCTGCCGCGCCCTGGACAGCAGGTTCTCACGCTCCCAGGCCGGCAGTGTCGGCGTACGCGACAGAATCCAAAGGTATTTGCGGTCCGGGCTGCCGACGATGGCCGTACGGTAGTGGTCGTCCACATAAAGAATCCAGTACTCACCCCGCGCCACGCCTGGCACCAGCCTGGTGAACCAGTTATCGAACTCGACCCACAGCTTGTCGGTGTGCCCCGGCTCCTGGATATTCGCATGCCCTTCGGCGCGAAGCCATTCATCACCCATGGTGCGGCAGCGGTTGAGCACGCCATAACTGCCATCAGGCCTGAGGTTGTAATGGGCCTCGGACTGCTCGCAGCCTTCCTGGAAGCGCATGGGCAGGCGCGCCAGCTCGTACCATTTGCCCTGGTAGCGCTTGAGGTCGACATGGCCGGCGGTTTTCGGCGCCAGCGGGTCGTGCACGGAACCTGCACAACCGCCCAGCAGCAACGCCAGGCATACCCCCATCAGCAGGTACGCACGCCTCATTTGAGGCCCTGCCCGGAATACATCAGCACCTTGTCAGCTGCGTACTGCACGCTGATGAAGCTCTTCTCGTCCCCCCAGGTGCAGCTGCTCATGCCCAACGCGCCAGAACACTCGGTCGGCGTGCCGAGCAACTGCTCGACCTCGGCCTTGTTCATACCGGCCTTGATCTTGGAATAGTTTTCCTGATTGATCTTGCTGCAGGCAGTCAGCACGACGCACAGCGACAACAGGGCGAGGGAACGCAACGACATGAAGGGACACTCCTGAAAGATGATACAGGCGAGTGGCCTGCAGTGACCTTCGACGTGAAAATCCCTCCCAGGTTCCCTGCCCCACCCCCTATGTCCCTACACCATTGGTCGGATGGCCACTACTGTGCGATTAATTACAAAGCATTAATCATGCACCCAATAAAAAAGGCCGCCCCCAATGGGAGCGGCCTTGCGTCGCGATGCCTGCACAGCAGGCCCCTTGGGCCTCAGAATCGGGACCCAGGCTCCAGCAAAAAGTCCATCTCTTCGCTGGTGCTCGGCCGCTCCAGCACCAGGTTGCGGTGCGGGAAGCGCCCGAAGCGGGCAATTACCCGCTGGTGCTGCTCGGCATAGTCGAGGAAGCCTTCAAACAGCCGGCGGTTGGCCTCGGGCTGTTCGTCCAGCAGCATTCGATAACGCTCCACGCACAGGTTCTGCCAGTCCAGCACTTCGGCATGCTCCAGTACCAGCAGCACGAACACGCGCTGGATCGGCAGCAACTGGTAATCCCAGCCCTTCTGCAGGCCCTGCATGGCCACCACCTGGGCACGCCGGTCGCCCTCGAAGGCACGCTGCGTGTCGCGGTAGATCATGCGTGGCAGCTGGTCGAGCAAAATCAGCAGGCCCAGCCAGCCCTGCGGGCTTTGCTGCCACTCTTCGAGCCCACCCGCCAGGGCATGCTCGACCAGGTCGCCAAACAGCGCATGGGCCTCGGCATCGTAATGTTTGCCGAACCACAGCGTGCTCTTCTCGTCAGCCACGGCCTGGGCACTGGTGCCCCAACCGAACCACCACTCCAGCAACGGCTGCCAAGGTGCGAGCATGACTTACTCCTTGTGGTAAGCGGTGACGCGCTCGACCTCTTCCTTCGAGCCGAGAATCACCGACACGCGCTGGTGCAGGCTTTCTGGCTTGATGTCGAGGATGCGATCGTAACCGTTGGTGGAAGCGCCACCGGCCTGTTCGATGATGAACGACATCGGGTTGGCTTCGTACATCAGGCGCAGCTTGCCCGGCTTGCTTGGTTCGCGGGCGTCACGTGGGTACATGAACAGGCCGCCACGGGTCAGGATGCGGTGCACGTCGGCCACCATCGAGGCGATCCAGCGCATGTTGTAGTTCTTCTTCAGCGGGCCGGTCTCGCCTGCCAGCAGTTCGCCCACATAGCGCTGTACCGGGGCTTCCCAGTGGCGCTGGTTGGACATGTTGATGGCGAACTCGGCGGTGGTCTCCGGTACGCGGATGTTTTCGTGAGTCAGCACGAAGCTGCCCAGTTCGCGATCCAGGGTGAAGCCCTTGACGCCGTTGCCCAGGGTCAGGATCAGCATGGTCTGCGGGCCGTAGATGGCATAACCGGCAGCAACCTGCTCGGTACCTGGCTGCAGGAACGCTTCTTCGTTGAGGCTTTCGTTCTGGCTCAGGTATTGGTTAGGGCAACGCAGAACCGAGAAGATGGTACCGACCGACACGTTGACGTCGATGTTCGACGAACCGTCCAGCGGGTCGAAGACCAGCAGGTAGGCGCCTTTCGGGTACTTGCCCGGGATCTGGTACGCGTTGTCCATTTCTTCGGAAGCCATGCCAGCCAGGTGACCGCCCCACTCGTTGGCTTCCAGCAGGATATCGTTGGAAATCACGTCCAGTTTCTTCTGGACCTCGCCCTGCACGTTTTCAGTGCCCATGCTGCCCAGCACACCACCGAGGGCGCCTTTGGACACGTGATGGCTGATTTCCTTGCACGCACGCGCTACCACTTCGATCAGGAAGCGCAGATCGGCAGGGGTATTGTTGCTGCGGGTCTGCTCAATCAGATAGCGACTCAGGGTAACGCGGGACATGTATGGCTCCGAACGGATTGGGGGGATGAAAACCCCCGCAGTTTACAGGGAGAGTGACGGGCTAGCGAGTGATGAGACTCGCCACGGCTCTCAGACGGCACAATAGGTCGGTAGTTCAGCCTTCGCCAGGCCGGTGGTCTGGTTGTGGAGCCATTCGCGGACGCGCCCGCGCCTACAGGTGGATAAGGGCCCTGTAGGCGCGGGTTTACCCGCGAACAAGCCAGCACAGGCCCGCCTCAGTCCAGCGCCTTCCAGATCTCGGTCGCATACTCGCGAATGGTCCGATCCGAGGAGAACCAGCCCATCCGCGCGGTATTGAGCACCGCCTTGCGCCACCACTCCTGCGGTGTGTGCCACAGATCCTCGACCCGCCGCTGGGCATCCCAGTAGGCATCGAAATCGGCACACACCAAGAAGCGATCGTAGGCCACCAGGCCGTCGATCAACCCGGTGTACCGAGAAGGGTCGTCTGGCGAGAACACACCACTGCGGATGGCCTGCAACACATCGGTCAAGCGGTTGGAAGCAGCTATGGCGGCATTGGCGCCAAAATCACCGGCACGCTTGCGCGCTTCAACCTGCTGCGCGGTCAGGCCAAAGATGAACATGTTGTCGGCCCCCACCTGTTCGCACATCTCCACGTTGGCGCCATCCAGGGTGCCGATGGTCAGCGCACCATTGAGGCCGAACTTCATGTTACTGGTACCGGAAGCTTCGTAACCCGCGGTGGATATCTGCTCGGAAAGGTCCGCCGCCGGGATGATGCTCTCGGCCAGGCTGACGTTGTAGTTGGGCAGGAACACCACCTTCAGCAGGCCGCGCACTGTCGGGTCGTTGTTCACCACCCGGGCGATGTCGTTGGCCAGCTTGATGATCAGTTTGGCCTGGTGGTAACTGGCCGCAGCCTTGCCAGCGAAGATCTTCACCCGCGGCACCCAGTTGGTGCCAGGGTCGTTGCGTATGGCCTGGTACAGTGCAACGGTGTGCAGCAGGTTGAGCAACTGGCGCTTGTATTCGTGAATACGTTTGACCTGAACGTCGAATAGCGCCTCGGGGTTGACCGTGACGCCGATACGATCCTGAATGATGCTGGCCAGGGCGCGCTTGCTGTGCAGCCGCTGGGCAGCGAACTGCTTGCGGAAACCGGCTTTTTCGGCGAACGGCACCAGGCCCGCCAGACGCGTCTGTGGGTCGTCCTTGAGTTCCGGCCCAAGCGCCTCGACCAGCATCTCGGTCAGTTGAGGGTTGGACTGGTACAACCAGCGGCGGAAGGTAATGCCGTTGGTCTTGTTGTTGATCCGTTGCGGGTAGAGCTTGTGCAGTTCGGAGAACACCGTGCTTTTCATCAACTTGCTGTGCAGCGCCGACACGCCGTTGACGCTGTGCGAGCCGAGAAACGCCAGGTTGCCCATGCGCACCCGTCGGCCGTTGTCTTCCTCAATCAGCGAAACCGCGCGCAGCACGTCGAAGTCGTGCAGGCCTTTGGCCCGCAACGCATCGATATGGTAGGCATTGATCAGGTAGATAATCTGCATGTGCCGTGGCAGCATGCGCTCCATCAGCGCTACCGGCCAGGTTTCCAGGGCTTCTGGCAACAGGGTATGGTTGGTGTAGGCAAGCGTGCCGACGGTCAGCTCCCAGGCCTTTTCCCAAGGCACTTCGTGCTGATCCACCAGCAACCGCATCAGCTCCGCCACCGCAATCGAGGGATGGGTGTCGTTTAGCTGGATGGCCGCTGCATCAGGCAGGTTGAGCAGGTCCTTGTGCATGTTCAGGTGGCGCCGCAGCAAGTCCTGCAGCGAAGCCGAGACGAAAAAGTACTCCTGGCGAAGGCGCAGTTCCTGACCGGCCTCGGTACTGTCGGCGGGGTAAAGCACACGCGAAATGCTCTCGGCACGCGCCACTTCAGCCACAGCCCCCAAATGGTCACCGGCGTTGAAGCGCTCCAGGTGCAGCTCTTCCAGCGCCCGCGCACGCCACAGGCGCAGGGTGTTGACGCTGGATCCGCGCCAGCCGACTACCGGCGTGTCGTAGGCCACCGCCCGCACCGTCTCGCCAGGCCACCATACCTGGCGCTGGCTACCGCTTGCATCGTGCACCGTTTCGACACTGCCGCCAAAGCTGATCGGGTAGATCACCTCGGCGCGCTCGAACTCCCAGGGGTTGCCGAAATCCAGCCAGTTCTCGGTCTGTTCCTGCTGCCAGCCATCGACCACGGCCTGACGGAACAGCCCGTGCTCGTAGCGGATGCCGTAACCATGGGCAGCGATACCCAGGGTAGACATGCTCTCCATGAAGCACGCAGCCAGACGGCCAAGGCCACCATTGCCCAGCGCGGCGTCCGGCTCGAGCAGGCGAATGCGTTCGAGGTCCACATTCAGCCCTTCCAGCGCATCGCGGGCGACGTCCAACAGGCCCAGGTTGCTCAGGCTGTCGTACAGCAAGCGGCCGATGAGAAACTCCAGGGAAAGGTAGTAGACACGCTTCTGGCTGCGCCGATAGGCCTGCCGGGTGTGATCCATCCAGTGGTCGACCATGTGATCGCGCGCAGCCAGGGCAATGGCTTCGAACCAGTCATGGTCGAAGGCGTGCTCGGGGTCCTTGCCGACCGCGTAGGTCAGCTTGTTCAGTACAGCAGCGCGAAAATCCGCGACTTCGGCGTCACGTGCTTTGGGTTCCTGGGACATGCGGCATCCTCGGGCAAGTTGACGAAAGCGGAGGGAGAGTGTTGAGACTAGACCCTTCGACAGAGAGCGACAGTTACGGTTCGCAGTTTTCATGCCCACTCTGCGATTCCGGCAAAAGGTTGTTCATAAATTGAACAATTCCGGTATCATCGCGCGCCCCAAGACCGTGATCCACCCTATAAAGATGAAAACGACCCTGATCGCCGCGGCCGAAGTCGACCGCCTGGAGACCTGGCAGCGCTATACCAGCAACATGTGCCATGGCTGCCATTCGACCTGCTGCACCCTGCCGGTGGAGGTGAAGATCAAGGATCTGATCCGTATCGGCGTGGTCGACGAGTTCGAAAAAGACGAACCCCCCAAGAACGTGGCCAAGCGCCTGCAAAAAGAAGGCATCATCGAGCGCTTCAACCAGAAGTCCGGGATCTTCACCCTCACCCGGATGAGCAACGACGACTGCATGTACCTGGATCGTAAAAGCCGGCTGTGCACCATTTATGACAAGCGCCCGGATACCTGCCGCAACCACCCCAAGGTCGGACCGCGGCCGGGGTATTGCGCCTACAAGCCCAAGGTGGTTGGGCGCTGATCTATTGCCTGCAGCGGCCTCTTCGCGGGTAAACCCGCTCCTACAGGTCTTGACCTTTGTGGATATCCT
>NZ_BCBP01000117.1:0-9837 GCF_001753955.1 Pseudomonas sp. NBRC 111139 | reverse complement strand
TTAAAGTGAAGTAGATGCACTTACCTTTCAAAATTGTAAGTTTCTCGTCATGCCGGTGATGCCTATGCATTGCTAAGGTTATGCCCGAGAAGATTTGAAATTGAGAGGGTTTTATGAAAAAGATAATTATCGCTGCTGCACTTGTTGTTTTCTCGATGGCTTCGCAGGCCAACACTTTCTCCGAGAGCAAGCAGCTGCAATACACCAAGGAACACCAGACCGCAGTGGCTACGTACGCAGAGAAGAATGGCAAGCCAATGCCAGAGATTCAGGATTACAAATATGGTATGAAGATAGACGTTGCTAAGTTCGTGCGTCAGTCGCAGGACCCCCGTACTTGCCAAGTCTACCCACGGTTGATGACCTTCGAGGACTCCCAGGGCACGCTCAAGACCGTTCGTTACTCGATGTATTCGCAATGTATCAACAACAAGTAGTAAGCAAGTTGAACAGAACAACTAGAGCATTCATAAATGCCAGGCAGCGCCTGGCATTTTTTATTACGCCCGATACCACCATAGGTTCGGAATGTTAACGCCTGGGCCCGGGCAAACCGTGCATTAGATGTTAGCTAATTAATAGCGACGGCTCCCAACTGCAGAGGGCAATTGGAAGCCTTGACCCCAGAAGGGACGAGTTATGAAGAGTTTGATTGAACGCCCTGATGATCAAGCCGGGCATGAAGGTCATAGCCATGAGCATGGCGGCATTTTTGGCATGAACACCGAGCTGATTTTCGCGCTGATCTGTGGTGCTCTCCTGGGGGCCGGAGCCCTCGCAGGAAAACTCGACCTAATTGATCGACTACAGCTGGTTTTGTACGTGTCGGCCTACGTTTTCGGTGGATGGTTCACCACCAAGGAAGCGATCAGCAATATCCGCCAGAAACGCTTTGACATCGATTCGCTAATGCTTCTCGCCGCAGCCGGTGCCGCGAGCATTGGCGCCTGGGCGGAGGGGGCTCTGCTGCTGTTCCTGTTCAGTTTGGGGCATTCCCTTGAAAGCTACGCGATGGGGCGGGCGAAGAAAGCGATTGAGGCTCTGTCCAAGCTCGCACCGGCCACCGCTATCGTACGCAGAACAAACGGAACGCAGGAAATGCCGGTGGAGCTTCTCGTTCCCGGTGACGTTGTCATCGTGCGTCCCAATGACCGCCTGCCTGCCGATGGCTTTGTGGTTGTAGGCTCCTCAAGCATTAACCAGGCGCCGGTGACCGGTGAGAGCGTCCCCGTTGACAAGCAGCCTGTAGTTGATGCTGAACTCGCACGGAGCAAGCCAGATGCAGTGGACGCAGCCTCCAAAGTCTTCGCCGGTACCATCAATGGCGAAACGCTCATCGAAGTTGAGGTAACACGGCGCTCCACTGAAAGTACTCTGGCGCGGGTCATCAAGATGGTCAGTGAAGCGGAGGTCAGGAAGTCACCGACCCAGCGATTCACGGACCGCTTTCAACGCGTATTCGTCCCGTTAGTTTTGCTGCTAGTGGTAGGGTTGATCTTTGCCGGCATTTTCCTTGACGAGCCGTTCCGTGACTCGTTCTACCGGGCGATGGCCGTACTGGTTGCAGCCAGCCCCTGCGCGCTTGCGATCGCAACACCAAGCGCCATTCTATCGGGCATCGCCAGGGCAGCTCGTGGTGGGGTACTGATCAAGGGCGGTGCGCCGCTTGAAGAGCTTGGCTCCTTGAATGCCATGGCATTCGACAAGACCGGTACCCTGACCGAAGGGCGCCCACGTATCACCGATGTAATACCCGTAGGCGGTACGCAGATTGAGGATTTACTAAACGTCGCCATCGCAGTGGAGTCGATGAGCGACCACCCGCTGGCTGCGGCAATTGTGCGTGACGGTGAAGAGATGATTGGCACATGGCGCCGATTCCAAGCCAAGAACATGACCAACATGATTGGTCGCGGCGTGCGTGCTGAGCTTGATGGGCAGTTCGTCTGGATTGGCAAGGTCGAGATGTTCGGTACTGATGGTGTTCCCGCACTGAGCAAAGCAGCCTTGGAGGCTGCAGAGCGTCTGCGTCAGTCGGGCCGCACTACCATGGTGGTACGTCGCGCCGACAAGGATCTGGGCGCTATCGGGTTACTGGATACCCCCCGAGAGGGAGCCAAAGAGGCACTCCAAAAACTCAGAGAGATGGGCATCGGCCGTATGGTCATGATTTCTGGTGACCACAACCGCGTTGCGGAAGCTGTAGCCAGACAAGTTGGCTTGGATGAGGCTTGGGGAGACCTGATGCCGGAGGACAAGGTCAAAGCCATCAAGAATCTCCGCCTTAGCTCCAGTGTAGCTATGGTGGGTGACGGCGTGAATGATGCCCCTGCCATGGCCAACTCAAGCGTGGGCATCGCAATGGGAGCTGCGGGATCCGATGTGGCTCTGGAAACGGCTGATATCGCGCTTATGGCTGACGACATCAGGCAACTCCCCTTTGCGGTGGGGCTGAGCCGTCACACGCGATCGATCATTCGCCAGAACCTGTTCGTCAGCTTGGGGATTGTGGCCATCCTCGTTCCGTCAACCATCATGGGTTTGAGCATTGGCGCTGCTGTTGCGATCCATGAGGGCTCAACACTGTTGGTAGTATTCAACGCCTTACGTCTGTTGGCCTACCCTAAAGGCACCTAATTTTCATTATAAAAATGTCCCTGTCGACATAGAGAACGGCGCTTTTTATCGCTGCTGGTGCCCAGCTTGGTGAACAGTCCCTGAGCTGGCGCATCCCTGTCCGATGACATCGCGCCGCCAGGCTATCCGGGCATGCTGATTTTTACGATCCGTCCGGGTATCTAAACCAGCGGTCTTGGTTAAAACCAAGGGGGTAGGCCCGGAACGATGGCGCTTGTCACTGATATGTTTGCCGCAGAGATTCAGGAAAATGACGTTGCCTAGCTTGCCATCGCGGTCAGACAGCATGGGCGAGAGTGGTACCAGCTGCCGATGGAAGATGATCAACCACTTCCAAAGCCGTAACAGCCATCTCGTTGCGGAGATCAAGTTGATTTTACTTAGACCGGAAGACTTGGAGCGGGGGCTTGGCTAAATCTTCTCCATATTCCGGCGAGTCCTCTTCTGGCATCGGATTTGCTGATCCTCAGTGCGCCTGCTTTTACGTTGCTTCGCAGAGTGCGAAAATTGAAGGTTTCTATGACCGGTGAACAGCTTTCTTAGCCAGAACGTGAAGATTGCAGTAATGCTGCGATGGAGATATCCCCCAATACTGGGTAAGCCCATTCTTTTCCCCATGTATAGGGGAGGTGAATTAGCAACTTTCTCGGCCGGCACCTGCTAAGGACCTGCCGAGGACCAGGAGGCGTGATGGGATTGTTTTCTGGACGGATGCGCACCTGGCAATTTCGGGCGAGGCCTCCTGAGCGTTCTGAACCGCTCAACCTGATGCTGCGTTTCTCGCTGACCAGTTTCATCATCATCGGCGCGGTGGCTCTCGGCCTTGCCGGGTTTTCAACGCGCTTTCTGGTCAATGAAAGCTTGGAACGCGATGCGTTGCTTTCGGCTCAATTCATCCAGTCGATCGCCGTTGGTGAAATTCGTCACCATGACCTGACGGGGATGAAGATGGGTGACGTCTTGTCCGCTGTGCGTTACGGCATGCTCACGCGGGGCACCGCAGAGAATCGTCAGCGGGCGCGATTAGAGTTTCTCGATCACCTGTCCAACCTTCCAGACCTTCTGTTGGCCACCATCTTCTCGCCGGACAAAGAGGTCATCTGGTCCACCAACCCTCAATTGGTGGGCCGCAAGCTTGAACACGATAGCGTGCTGGATAGCGCTTTTCGCTCAGGGGGCGAGTCAGTGCCCGGTACGACGAAGTCGAGCCTGGCAAACCAGAGCAACAGTTCACTCGGTCACCGAAAATGTTCTTCGTCGAGAACTACATTCCCTTGCTGGATGATCAAGGCAAGGTCTTGGCGATGGTCGAGATCTACAAGGAGCCAGTCGATCTCTTCGAGCGGTTGGAGCGCGGTCGCAGGCTGATCTGGGCCGCAACAGCACTGGGTGGGATGGCAATCTACTTCGGTCTGTTCTGGATCGTGTGGCGAGCGGCGCGACTGCTGACCGAGCAGCAGGACCAGTTGGTGGCAAACAAGACGTATGCCGGCTTGGTGGAGATGTCCACCGCAGTCGCACACAGTCTGCGCAACCCATTGGCAAGCATCCGCAGCAGTGCGGAACTGGCACAGGTCATGCCAAGTCAGCCAGCCGTTGGAAACATCGCGGATATCATTGCGCAGGTCGACCGGATGTCGGGGTGGGTGAATGATCTGCTGCAATACCTGCGGTCGCTGCGCGGCGAGGCAGAATCCGTGGACCTGGTGGCCATCACCCGTGAGGCGGTGAGCAGTTTCGAGGCACAGCTTCAGCAATCGCGGATTCGCACTACGCTGGCGATCAGCGGTAAGGTCGAGGTGATCAGTCACACCTTGTTGCTGGGACAGGTCCTCAACAGTGTGCTGGCCAATGCGATCGAGGCGATGCCAGAGGGCGGAGAATTGCGCTTGTCGCTAAAGCGCTCAGGCACCGCCGAAGCACTTCTGTTGATTGACGACACCGGCCCCGGGATTTCCCGTCAGCAGGAGATATCCGCGTTCAAATCGTTCTACACCACCAAGCAGGGTGGCCTGGGCATCGGCCTGTTCATGGTCAGCCAGGTGATGGAGCATTTTGGCGGCGAGGCGACGTTGCTCAACCTCGAACCGCAAGGCACCCGAGCCAGCCTGCGCTTCCGTTGCTGAACAAGAGTCAGCAGTCGTGCCGGGTCAGCGACTCGATGATGCGACACTCTTCGATCACACCGCCTTTGCAACATCCCAGCAACCGCTGCAATTCAGCCTCAAGGGCTTTCAGGTCGCGTATGCGGCTTTTCACCTGACTCAATTGTTGGGCGACCTTCGCGTCCACGGCCGCACAGGACGCTTCGCGGTGGTCAGCGAACCCCAGAAGCTCACGGACATCATCGAGGGTGAAACCCAGGCCACGGCTGCGGCGCACAAACAGCAGCCTGTCACGCTCAGCTTCCCCGTAGATCCGGTAGCCCGCGGCGGTGCGGCCACTTGGCGGCAGCAGCCCGAGCTGCTCGTAGTAACGGATGGTCACGGCCTTCGTCTGCGTCGCCTTGGCCAGTTCACCGATGCTCAACGTTGTTTCGCTCATGGAGCTTGACCTTATAGTTGCTATAACCCTGAGTCTACGCGAACCGACTTGAGGGAGCGAACTGCATGAAGTACGGCGCGGATCTATGTCCTTGTGAGTAGTGGGGCGACACGTTTGCCGCGAGGGCTGCTTGTGGCCGCTTGGTTTCTCGCGTTGGCGCTGAATGTGATGCTCTGGGGGCAGGAAGTGGTGTTGGCTCAAGCGCCTGGGGTGATTTGTCTTGTTCAGTTGATGCTGCTCGTGCCAATCCTGTGGCTGGCGTCGACAGCGCTGTATCGCCACGGCCAGAGCGCCCTTTATCGGGGGCTACTCTCAGCGGCAGCAGCAGGCACGCTGGCCTCTTCGATCTGCTGGTGTATTTGCAGCCGGACATTGGCCCAGCAGAGGGTAACATCCGCTGGGTTCGACATGCCGGCGAAACCATAGGGCCGCTGCCTTCGGCATTGCTCGCGGTTCTGATCGTAGTCTGCTTACTCAACTGCCAACTCCAGGCGTACTGGGAGGCCCGGGCAAGTCAGTGATACGCACAGAGCACCAGGGTTGACCTTATAGCCGCTAGAACCCTGATGCTTATACTCAGACCCTCGACAGTGTTGATTGTCGATTCCGCCTCAGAACTCGACCGGGCTTCTCTCTATGGATGCAACATCAAAAACGTTACCGAGCGACGCCGGGCTGCTGTTCACGGCTTGGTTGCTGGCACTCGTTTCGACGCTGGTAGTGCTGTTCGTGGGTGAAGTTATGGGGCAGGAGCCCTGCGTGTTGTGCTGGTATCAACGAGCGTTCATGTTCCCGCTGGCCATCATGCTTGCCGTCGCGACGGTACGGTGTGATTCGGACATCTGGCGCTATGCCGTACCACTCGCAGCCGCGGGTTGGCTTGCAGCCCTGTATCACAACCTTTTGTACTTCGCCGTCATCCCGGAAGCCATCAAGCCCTGCGGCACAGGTCCTTCATGCTCAGGAGTGGACATGACGATGATGGGCGTACTGCCCTTGCCCTCACTCTCGCTGGCTGCATTCACCCTCCTGATCATTCTTCTCTTGCTTCTTCGTCGGAACGCCAAACCATGAGCAGACGCACTGCGGTCATCATCATCAGCCTCCTTGCCATCGCGGGTTTCCTGGCGGCTGCATTCATCTACAAAGGTAAAGAGCCCGCACCGGAGGTGGCCGTGCCGGTGCAATCCACCAGCGCGCTGCTGCGTTTCAATGCACCCAGTTTCGGGCCCGCCAAGGCTCCAGTCACCATTGTGGAGTTCTTCGACCCATCATGTGAAAGCTGCCGGGCGTTCTATCCGATCGTCAAACAGATGATGGCCAAACACCCCGAGGACGTCAGGCTGGTCCTGCGCTATGTGCGCTTGCACGTTGGCTCTGAGGAGGCCATTCGCTTACTGGAGGCTGCGCGCAAGCAGGGTGTATTTGCGCCTGTGCTGGAAGCCGTCCTGGAATCTCAGCCGCAATGGCATGACGACGCCACGGCTGCGGCTGCGTGGGAAGCCGCTGCCTTGGCCGGATTGGACGTCGACAAAGCGCGCTCGCACATGATGTCGCCGGACATCATCGCAGCCATCGAGCGAGACACTCAGGATGCCAAAACACTGGGGGTCAAAGGCACGCCGACATTCTTCGTGAATGGCAAGCCGCTGCTGTCATTTGGTGCGCAACCGCTGTACGACCTGATCCGTAGCGAGATCAGCCAGTCACGCTGAGCGTGACCTAACTGTCAACGATGCCCCTTGTCCCTATAGTCGCTATAGGGTGTTTACTGATGTCCATCGATGCTCAGGAACTGCCTATGAAAAGCTGCTGCGGTGACAAACCCTCCAACACCAAAGGCGCTGTCGAAGTGTTCGACCCAGCGGCAGCGGCTGATGTGAATGCTCAATCCTCATCCTGCTGCCAGGGGAATTCGCCGAAGCTGTCTGCCCAGGAGTCTGGCCTTTACAAGTTAGCCGAGCCGGTAGGTAGCCCTGCACCGGACAAGCAGGAAGAACAAGCTGATGCATGCTGCACCTCAGGGGAGGCGTGCAAGGTTGAGACTGAGCAGTCCTCGGTCGAGAGCTGTGCGACAGGCTGTTGCGCTTCGTCTCCGGTTGCACGAGCCGCATCGTCCTCCACGCTGTATGCACTGGCGGAGCCAGCAACTGCCGCGAACGCTTCTACTCCGCTGTTCGTCCATGCCAGCGCTAATGTGAAGGTTGATGAATCGCGTGCGCCCACGGGAGAGCGGCGCGGTCAGTTCGAAAGATTCAGCATCGCCCAAATGTGCTGCCCAACCGAGCAGACCATGATCGAAGCGAAACTGAAGAAGGTCACCGGCATTCATGCCCTGGAATTCAACATGATGAACAGGACGATGGGTGTCTGGCACGAGCTGGCTGACAGTAGCCAGATCGTGGCCGCCATTCATGCACTGGGCATGCAAGCCGTGCCGGCGGCTTCGTCTGGGCAGGGCAGCGACTCGGCAGCCAAGGTTGTAGCGCCCAATGCCCACGTAAGCCGCTGGTGGACCATTGGATTGGCCGGGATCGCCGCAGTGTTCTCGGAAGTGCTGCACTTCACCGCCGCCGCACCTGAGTGGGTGGTGGCCCTTATGGCCTTGTTGGCCATCGCGTTGGGAGGTCCGTCCACCTACAAGAAGGGTTGGATTTCGCTGCGTAACCTGAACCTGAACATCAATGCGCTGATGAGCATTGCTGTCACGGGTGCGGCGCTCATTGGCCAATGGCCGGAAGCGGCGATGGTCATGGTGCTGTTCACGCTGGCCGAGCGGGTTGAGGCGAGATCCCTGGATCGCGCACGCAATGCAATCAAAGGCCTGATTGATCTGACGCCTGACCGCGCCACAGTGCAGCAGCACGATGGCAGTTGGCGGGAGGTCGAGGTCAAAGGTGTTGAGCTGTGGGCTATTGTGCGCGTGCGCCCAGGCGAGCGCATAGGCCTGGATGGTGAGGTGATCTCGGGGAGTTCGGCGGTCAATCAGGCTCCGATCACCGGTGAGAGCTTGCCCGTGGACAAGACTGTGGGTGACCCCGTGTATGCGGGCACGGTCAACGAGTCTGGCTCGGTCGAGTACCGCGTGACGGCCAAGGCCAGCGATACGACATTGGCGCGGATTATCCACGCGGTCGAGGAGGCACAGAACTCGCGGGCGCCGACTCAGCGATTCGTGGATCGTTTTGCCCGAATCTATACACCGGCAGTGTTCTTTTTCGCGGTTGCCATTGCGGTCGTCCCACCACTGTTCATGGCTGGCGTCTGGACCGAATGGATCTACCGTGCGCTCGTTCTGTTGGTGGTCGCTTGTCCTTGCGCGTTGGTCATTTCAACGCCGGTAACCATCGTCAGCGGGCTGACTGCCGCGACGCGGAAGGGGATTCTCGTCAAAGGCGGTATCTACCTAGAGCTTGGCGCCAAGCTCAGTTTCATTGCCTTCGATAAGACCGGGACACTGACACATGGCAAACCCGTACAAACAGATTACCGTCTGTGGGGTGAAGTCGCTGACGTTTCCCCTGAACTGATCGCGGCCAGCCTGGCGGTCCGCTCCGACCACCCGGTTTCCCAGGCAATCGCCAAAGCAGCGTCGGATTCGCTGGACCAGTTGGCCGATGTCGAGCAGTTCGAGGCGCTGCCAGGGCGAGGCATCCAGGGTGTCATTGGCGGTCACCTCTACTACCTGGGCAATTACCGCCTTGTCAGTGAGCTGAGCTTGACCACACCCATCCTTACCGGCGCCATGGATGCGCTGGAGCGTGAGGGTAAAACGGTAGTTGCGCTGCTCGACACACAACGTGTGCTTGCCATTTTCGGAGTGGCCGACACTATCAAACCTTCGAGCCAAAAGGCCATCGAGGCTCTCCACCAACTCGGCATCAAGACTGCGATGCTGTCTGGCGACAACGAGCATACCGCTGAGGCCATTGGTAGGAGCCTAGGCATCGACCAGGCGCGCGGAAACTTGCTTCCAGCAGATAAGCTCGATGTGATTGGCAAGCTCCAGAAGGCCAATCATATAGTGGGCATGGTAGGTGACGGTATTAACGACTCGCCGGCGTTGGCTAAATCCCAGATCGGCTTCGCCATGGGCGCAGCAGGTACCGGTACCGCGATTGAGACGGCAGATGTCGCGCTGATGGATGACGACCTGCGCAAGGTCCCTGCATTCGTGCAACTGTCGCGGGATACTGTCAGCATCCTCAAGCAAAACATCTACTTCGCGCTAGGGATCAAAGCACTGTTTTTGACCTTCACCCTGATGGGGCTCGCCACGATGTGGATGGCAGTTTTTGCGGACGTGGGGGTCAGTTTGCTGGTGGTACTAAATGGTCTGCGGCTCTTGAAAAAGTGAATGGCCCATTGCTGAACGGCCTGAGATCTTAGAGCGCAATTCAATCGCAAGGGAGTGGTATAGCAAAAATGATGAGCGGTTACCCTGCAATTGCCCTACACGCCTAACATTTTCTACCTAGGCTCGTGACGTGCCCAAATTAAAGCGGCGAGGGTGCATGAAGATATGCGTGAAGTGGTTTGGGTCGTAACCTATTCGTGGGCATTTGAACAAGCTCGCGAACTTGGCTGCGTCATAGTAAAGCTCACCTGCGACCGCGCTCGCCCTGACGCGCATCGCTTCTCTGAGTCATTGGGCTG
>NZ_BCBP01000116.1:0-12644 GCF_001753955.1 Pseudomonas sp. NBRC 111139 | reverse complement strand
CTGCTCGAAACTGCGGTCGCGGATTTCACCCAGGCGGTTGAAAAACACTGCCCTGGCCAGCGCATTGCGCGCCTCGCCCTTGTTCAGGCCGGCATGCACGCGGCGGCGCAGTTCCACGCTTTGCAGCCAGTCCAGGATGAACAGCGTGCGCTCGATGCGGCCCAGCTCGCGGAGCGCCACGGCCAGGCCGTTCTGGCGTGGGTAGCTGCCGAGCTTTCGGAGCATCAGGGAGGCCGTCACCGTGCCCTGCTTGATCGAGGTGGCCAGCCGCAGGATTTCGTCCCAATGGGCGCGGACGTGCTTGATGTTGAGCGTGCCGCCGATCATGGGTTTCAGCGCGTCATAGGCGGCGTCGCCCTTCGGGATGTAGAGCTTGGTGTCGCCCAGGTCGCGGATGCGCGGCGCGAAGCGGAAGCCCAGGAGGTGCATCAGGGCGAAGACGTGATCGGTGAAGCCCGCCGTGTCGGTGTAATGCTCCTCGATCCGCAAGTCGGACTCGTGGTACAGCAGGCCGTCGAGCACGTAGGTCGAATCGCGCACGCCGACGTTCACGACCTTGGTGTGAAATGGCGCGTACTGGTCAGAAATGTGGGTGTAGAACGTCCGCCCTGGGCTGCTCCCGTATTTCGGGTTGATGTGGCCGGTGCTCTCGGCCTTGCTGCCGGTGCGGAAGTTCTGGCCGTCCGACGATGAGGTGGTGCCGTCGCCCCAGTGCTCGGCGAAGGGATGGCGGAACTGTGCGTTGACCAGATCGGCCAGCGCCGCCCCGTAGGTTTCGTCGCGGATGTGCCAGGCTTGCAGCCAAGCCAGCTTGGCGTAGGTCGTGCCGGGGCAAGACTCCGCCATCTTGGTCAGGCCCAGGTTGATCGCGTCGGCGAGGATCGTGGTCAGCAACAGGTTCTTGTCTTTGGCCGGGTCGCCCGATTTCAGATGCGCGAAATGCCGAGTGAAGCCCGTCCATTCGTCCACCTCCAGCAGCAGTTCGGTGATCTTGACGTGCGGCAGGATCATTGCCGTCTGGTCGATCAGCGCTTGGGCGGTGTCGGGTACCGCCGCGTCGAGCGGCGTGATCTTCAAGCCTGACTCGGTGATGATGGCGTCCGGCAGCTCGTTGGCCGTCGCCATACGGTTGACGGTGGCAAGCTGTGTTTCCAGCAGCGTCAGCCGGTCGTTCAGGTACCGGTTGCAGTCGGTGGCCACGGCCAGCGGCAATTCGCTGGCCTGCTTGAGGCTGGCGAATTTCGCGGGCGGCACCAGGTAGTCCTCGAAGTCCTTGAACTGGCGCGACCCCTGCACCCAGATGTCGCCGGAACGCAACGCGTTCTTCATCTCCGACAGCGCGCATAGTTCGTAGTAGCGCCGGTCGATGCCGGTGTCGGTCATGACCAGCTTCTGCCAGCGCGGCTTGATGAACTCGGTCGGCGCGTCGGCGGGCACCTTGCGGGCGTTGTCGCTGTTCATGCCGCGCAGCACCTCGATGGCGTCGAGCACGTCCTTCGCGGCGGGAGCGGCCCGCAGCTTGAGCACGGCAAGGAATTCCGGCGCGTAGCGGCGCAGCGTGGCGTAGCTTTCGCCGATGCGGTGCAGGAAATCGAAGTCCTCGGGCTGCGCAAGCTTCTGCGCTTCGGTGACGCTCTCGGCGAAGGCATCCCAGGACATGACGGCCTCGATGGCGGCGAACGGATCGCGGCCCGCCTGCTTGGCCTCGATCAGCGCCTGGCCGATGCGGCCGAACAACCGCACCTTGGCGTTGATCGCCTTGCCGGACGCCTGGAATTGCTGCTGATGCTTGTTCTTGGCGGCGTTGAACAGCTTGCCCAGGATGCGGTCGTGCAGGTCGATGATTTCGTCGGTGACGGTGGCCATGCCCTCGATGGCAAGCGCCACCAGGGTGGCATAGCGTCGCTGCGCCTCGAACTTGGCCAGGTCGGCGGGCGTCATCTGGCCACCCTCACGGGCGATCTTGAGCAGGCGGTTCTGGTGCACCGACCGCTCGATGCCAGAAGGCAGGTCGAGCGCCTGCCACGCTTTGAGGCGTTCGATGTGTTCCAGCATGTGCCGCGAATTCGGTTTGACGGGCGATTGGCGCAGCCAGGCCAGCCAGGTCGTTTTGCCGTTGTCCCGACGCTTGAGCAGATCGTCGAGGCGGCGGCGATGCGCGTCCGACAGCGGTTCGGCCAAGGCATCGTAGATGCGCCGGTTGGCGCGGGTGATTGCTTCGGCGCTCGCCCGCTCGACGGCGTTGAGGGCAGGCAGAATGACCGACTGCTGCCGCAGGTGCTCGATCAAGGTGCTGGCCAGCACGATGCCCTTGTCGGTCTGCAAGGCCATCTCGGTCAGCAACTGGACGGCCTGCCGGTAGTGGCCCATGGTAAAGGGCTGGAAGCCGAACACCGTTTGCAGTTCGACCAGGTGCTCGCGCCGGGTCTGCTCCCGCTGCCCGTATTCGTCCCAGCTTTCGACGCTGACCTTGAGCTGGTCGGCGACCAGTTTCAACAAGGGCGGAAACGGCGGCTCATCGACGCCCAGGATGACACCAGGAAAGCGCAGGTAACAGAGCTGCACGGCGAAGCCCAGCCGGTTGGCCGGGCCGCGCCGCTGCCGGATGATGGAGAGGTCGGTTTCGCTGAACGTGTAGTGACGGATCAACTCATCCTTGGTGTCCGGCAACGCCAGCAGGCTTTCGCGCTCGGCGGCGGACAGGATTGAACGACGTGGCATATTTACTGATCCGTTCTCAAGTATTGATACAGGGTTTCGCGACTGATTCCGAATTCACGAGCCAGCTTGGTCTTTTGCTCGCCAGCCTCGACACGTTGGCGCAGTTCGGCAATACGCTCAGACGACAGGGATTTCTTCCTGCCACGGTAGGCCCCGCGCTGCTTGGCGAGCGCGATGCCCTCGCGCTGCCGCTCGCGGATCAAGGCGCGTTCGAACTCGGCGAACGCGCCCATTACCGACAGCATCAGGTTCGCCATCGGCGAGTCCTCGCCGGTGAAGGTCAAATGCTCCTTAAGGAACTCGATGCGTACGCCGCGCTGGGTGAGGCCCTGCACCAGGCGGCGCAGGTCGTCGAGGTTGCGCGCCAGACGATCCATGCTGTGCACCACGACCGTGTCGCCTTCGCGCACGAAGGCGAGCAGCCGTTCCAGTTCGGGCCGCCGTGTGTCCTTGCCCGACGCCTTGTCGGTGAACACTTTATCCACCTGGATCTGTTCGAGCTGCCGTTCTGGGTTCTGGTCGAAGCTGCTGACGCGGACGTAACCGATGCGCTGACCGTGCAAGGTATCCTCCTGAGGGAAATGTGTCAGGAAGAAATCTATGACCCTTGACGGCGTATGTCAATCAATTCGGAAGGCAACTCTATTCTGACGATTTAGCGCCGGATGGTCTGACGCCAAGTTAGGGTATGCCTTAAATTGACGCTTCGACATGAGTTGTGTATTAGATATAACTTATTGTAGTATTTGTAACATTAATCATCTTTTTGACGAAGGAGCCCGTGCTTGAGCTTTCTTGCCCTATTCGTCAGCCTGCCCACCAAGGCATCGACCGGCCGCATGCGCGTCTGGCGTTCTGTCAAAGCGCAGGGCTGCGCAACGCTGCGCGACGGGGTCTATCTGCTGCCCGACTCGGCGGACAGTGCGGCGACGCTGGGCGAAGTGGCGGCGCAGGCGGTGGAAGTCGGGGGCAGCGGCCAGGTCTATCGACTGTCGGGGTGTGACGAAGCTCAGAAGGCCGCGCTACGCGCCCTGTTCGACCGGGGCGAGGAGTACGCCAGCATCGCCGAGGAGATCAAAGCGCTCGGGCGTAACCTGGCATCCCCGGACGGCGCCGATGCCATGCGCAAGCTCCAGCCGCTCGTGCGCCGCTTCGAGCAGGTGAACCGCATCGACTTCTTCCCCGGCGAGGCGCAGCGGCAGACCTTGAGCCTGCTGGACGACCTGCGCGACGCGATCACCCGCCGTATGTCTCCCGACGAGCCGACCGCCCGGCAGACGGATATTCCGCGGCTGAACCGCGCCGACTATCAGGGTCGGACCTGGGCCACGCGGGCGCGCCCGTGGGTGGACCGACTCGCTTCGGCCTGGCTGATCCGGCGGTTCATCGACCCGAGCGCGCGCATCGTCTGGCTGGCGAGTCCCTCCGACTGCCGCAATGGCTGGCTCGGCTTCGATTTCGACGGCGCCGCCTTCAGTCATGTGGGCACCAAGGTCACCTTCGAGACGCTGCTGGCGAGTTTCGGACTTGATTCCGCCCCTGCACTGGTACGCCTGGGCAAGCTCGTGCATTGCCTGGATGTGGGCGGGCTGCCGGTAGCAGAAGCGCTGGGCATCGAATCGCTGCTCGCCGGCTTGCGCGCATCGGAACCCGATGACGACGCGCTGCTTGCCCGCGCGTGCGAAATTTTTGATTGGCTATTGAAGAGTTACGAGGACAAAACAACGTGAACGCCCCGACCAGTCCTCAGACCGCCGCGCAACCACGCCCGGCCCGTCCGTCTTTCTGGGACATCACCCAAGACGACCTGCTGCTGGCCGCAGGCTTCGGCCGTATTCGACGGCTTGTTGGCCAACTTCCGTATTTGACTGGTTACTGTTGAACTACAAGGAGAAGATCTATGAGCGTTGCGAATGAAGAGTCGTATCGCCCGAGCAAGGCGACGGATGCCACGACTGAAGCCGTCCCTCCACCCATGAGCTACCCACAGCTCTTCGCGCGCTTCCTCAAGTTCGGCTTGCTCGCATGGGGCGGGCCTGTGGCTCAGATCGACATGTTGCGCCGCGAGCTCGTGGACGAGGAACGCTGGATCTCCAGCAAACGCTTCAACAAGCTGCTTGCGGTGATGCAGGTGCTGCCCGGACCCGAAGCGCATGAAATATGCGTTCATTTGGGCATCCGAGCAAAGGGGCGGCTGGGGGGCGTGCTGGCGGGACTCGGTTTCATGCTTCCCGGATTCTTGCTGATGTTCGCGCTGTCCTGGTTGTACTTCCAGATTGAATTCGTGGGTACCGCGCTGGGCGCGGCGTTCCTTGGCGTGCAGGCGGCTGTGATCGCCCTGATCGTGCGCGCCGTGCACCGTATCGGCGAGCACATCCTGCTTGATCGCTGGTTGTGGGTCATTGCCATCGTTTGCGCGCTGGCAGCCATAGGTCGTGTCGACTTCTGGATCACCCTGCCGGCGGGCGGCCTTGTGTACGCCCTGCTCGTGCTGAATCATCGGGCCTCAGCGCTCTTGGTGACACTGGCGGCGGTGGCGCTGGCCGCGGCCGTGGCTTTGTGGGCTGCACCGACAGCGAAGCTTGTGGAAGCGGTCGTTCAGGGCCAGGCCTCGGTGCTGCTCATCTTCGCGTCGGGCCTGAAGGCCGGCTTGCTTACCTTTGGCGGCGCCTACACAGCGATTCCGTTCGTTCGCAACGACGCCGTCGGGCGCGGATGGATGACGGATGGGCAGTTCCTGGACGGCCTGGCGCTGTCCGGTGTGCTACCGGCACCGCTCATCATCTTCGCCACGTTCGTCGGCTATGTGGCGGGGGGGCCGATCGGGGCGGTGGCCATGACGGTGGGTGTCTTTCTTCCGGCCTTTGCGTTCTCGCTGATTTTCTACGACCGGCTGGAGGCGATCGTGGAGAACAAACGGCTGCACGCCTTTCTGGACGGCGTCGCGGCTGGGGTAGTCGGCCTGATCGGCGCAACCACCATCGACTTGGCGCAGGTCACTGCTGAACGTGTCCCATCGTTGACGGTGGGCATGTCGATCTTCGCCGCAGGCTTGGCATTCCTTTATGCCTGGAAGAACAAGCTCAACGTCGTCGTCGTGATCCTCGCGGCGGGATTGGCGGGGTGGCTGGTGTTTCCGAACCAAGGCTGAACCTGATCG
Source organism: Pseudomonas sp. NBRC 111139 (assembly GCF_001753955.1). Classification (NCBI taxonomy): domain Bacteria; kingdom Pseudomonadati; phylum Pseudomonadota; class Gammaproteobacteria; order Pseudomonadales; family Pseudomonadaceae; genus Pseudomonas; species Pseudomonas sp. NBRC 111139. The sequence goes on along the minus strand of NZ_BCBP01000116.1, from coordinate 6,763 downwards.
AGTCAGCCTTCGTCGCGCCGTTTCCGATCCACCTTGCTGAGGAAGCCAAGATGCCTTACTTACTGAAGCCTCTTTCATGCGATCCGGCCAAACTCACCGGCCTGTCCGAGAAGCTGATCGTCAGCCACTGGGAAAACAACTACGGCGGTGCGGTAAAGCGCCTCAATGCCATCGAGCAGCGCCTGGCCGAACTGAACTGGGCCAGCGCCCCGGTGTTCGAGATCAACGGCCTCAAGCGCGAGGAGATGATCGCCAGCGGTTCCATGATCCTGCACGAGGTGTACTTCGATTCCCTCGGCGGCACGGGGGGCGACCCCGGCAGGGCTCTGAAGGCGGCCATCGAGCGGGACTTCGGCTCCGTGGACGCCTGGCGCGCCGAATTCACGGCCATGGGCAAGGCCCAGGGCGGCGGCTCCGGCTGGACCCTGCTGGTGTGGAGCCCGCGCCGAGGGCGTCTCGTGAACGCCTGGGCCGCCGACCACGCCCACAACTTGGCCGGGGCCACGCCTCTCGTCGCCCTCGACATGTATGAGCACAGCTACCACATGGACTTCGGCGCCAAGGCCGGGGCCTATGTGGACGCCTTCATGCAGAACCTGTCCTGGACGGCGGCCGAGGCTGTACTTGCCAATGTGGAGGGCGGAGCATGAAATGGATCACCCGCGAACGGCCCAAGATCGACCGCATCGCCTGCCCCTGGCTGGTGGCGCGCTTCATCGACGAGGCCCCCGAGTTCCTCTACGTGCCGGCCGGCGACGTGATGCGCCTCGCCGCCGACACCGACGCGATCCCCTATGACGTGCCGAATGTCGAGCTCGGCCACCACGACGACCGCTGCAGCTTCGACGCCTTCATCGAGAAGTATCAGCTCATTGACCCGGCCCTGAACAAGCTGGCGCTGATCGTGCGCGCCGCCGACTGCGGCCAGCCCCAGCTCGCGAAGGAGGCGGCCGGCCTGCTGGCCATCTCGAAAGGGCTGTCGCTCAACTTCGCCGACGACCACGAGATGCTGAAGGCAGGCATGGTGATGTACGACGCGCTCTACGCCTGGTGCGCCGCCACGCCCCTGAAGAAGATCGCGCGCTGCTCGGGCTGAAGTGATGCTGCTGCCCGCCGGGGCCGCGCCCGAGGCGCGCCTGCTGCTCGCCGGCCGGGCGCTGCGCGCCTTCACCGACGGTTATGTCGCCATCCTGCTGCCGGTCTATCTGCTGGCCTTGGGGCTGGGCACGTGGGAAGTCGGACTGATCAGCAGCGCCACCCTGTTCGGCTCGGCGCTGGCGACCCTGGCGGTCGGCCAGTGGGGCCATCGCTTCCCGCAGCGCCGGCTGCTCCTCGCCGCCGCTTGGCTGATGGCCGCCACCGGTCTGCTGCTGGCCGGCCTGGGTGGCGTTGGCAACTTCTGGCCGCTGCTGATTGTCGCCTTCGTCGGCACGATGAACCCCAGTGCCGGCGACGTCAGTGTCTTCCTGCCACTGGAACATGCCCGGCTGGCGGAGGCGGCGCAGGGCGAGGCGCGCACCTTCCTCTTCGCGCGCTACACCTTCGTCGGCGCCTTGTGCGCCGCCGCTGGCTCGCTGGCGACGGCCATCCCGCAAGTCCTGACGGATGCCGGCATGGCCCAGCTCGACGCGTTGCGCTTCATGTTCGTCGCCTATGGGCTCATTGGCGTGGCGATCTACTTTCTTTACCGCACACTGCCGAACCACCCGGTCCATGCGCAGGCGGCGCCGCCCGCACCACTGGGGCCTTCGCGCGGCATCGTGATCAAACTGGCGGCGCTGTTCTCGGTCGACGCCTTCGCTGGCGGGCTGCTGGTGCATACGCTGCTGGCGCTGTGGCTGTTCGAGCGCTTCGACCTCTCGCTCGCCGCCGCCGGACAGTTCTTCTTCTGGGCCGGACTCCTTTCGGCCGGTTCGCAACTCGCCGCCCCCTGGGTGGCGCGCCACATCGGCCTCGTCAACACGATGGTGTTCACCCACATCCCGTCGAGCATCTGTCTGATCCTCGCCGCCTTCGCCGACAGTCTGCCGGTGACGCTCGCGCTGCTGTTCCTGCGCAGCGCCCTGTCGCAGATGGACGTGCCGACGCGCTCGGCCTTCGTCATGGCCGTGGTGACGCCGGCCGAGCGCGCCGCGGCGGCGAGCTTCACCGCCGTTCCCAGGAGCCTCGCTGCCGCAGCGAGCCCCGCCATTGGCGGCGCCCTATTCGCCGCCGGCTGGCTGGCGGCGCCGCTGGTGGCCTGCGGCCTACTCAAGGTCGTCTATGACGTTGTGCTTTGGCGCGCTTTTCGGAAGTACGAGGAACCATCCTCTTGAGAGCGCTCGCGCGCAAGCACATGGCGCGGCTTAGCGTACGATTTTTTCCGAATTCTGCGGGCTCCCCTATGTTGATTCGCCCAGCCGTGAAGAGCTGGAACGTTACTTCCACCTGAGCGATGAAGACCGTGAAGCCATCCAGGTGCTGCGGGGTAACCATAACCGTCTGGGTTATGCCGTTCTGCTGACCACCGTCCGCTTCGTTGGCGTTCTGCCGGACAAGCCCGCCGCCGTGCCGGTGGAAGTCCTGCAGGTGCTTTGCCGACAACTGGCGATTCCAGACCCCGACTGCCTCCAGCGCTATAGCGATCATCGCCGCTGGATACATGCCACCGATATTCAGAACCGCTTTGGCTATCGTCATTTCACCGATCCGGGCATCGGCTTTCGCTTGAGCCGCTGGCTGTATGCCCTCTGCTGGACGGGCACCGACCGGCCGGGAGTGCTGTTTGAGCGAGCCACCTCGTGGCTGTTCACACAGAAAGTCCTCCTGCCTGGTGTGTCTCAACTAGAGCGCTTTATCGCCCAGTTGCGCAGTCGGGTCGAAGAACGCCTCTGGTTTACGCTGGGCCGCAGCGTGACTGAGGAACAGCGATTGCAACTGCAAGACTTGCTGACGGTGGCCGAAGGCAACCGCAGCTCCCGGCTGGATCAATTGCGCTCCGGCCCGGTCATGGTCAGTGGCCCCGCGTTGATTCGGGCACTGCGCCGGCTCGATGACGTGCGCGGCATCGGCATCACCTTGCCGGCGGCGGCGCACATCCCTCCCAGCCGTATCGCCGCCCTGGCCCGCTTCGCCAACACGGCCAAGGTCACCGCGATTAATCGGCTGCCGGCGTCGCGGCGGATGGCGACACTGGTGGCCTTCGCACTCTGCCTGGAGGCGACTGCGCACGACGACGCACTGGAAGTCCTGGAGGCCTTGCTGCGCGACCTGTTCAGCAACGCGGAGAAGGCCGACAAGAAAGCCCGCATGCGCAGCCTGAAAGACCTGGATCGGTCGGCCGCGACGCTCGCCGCCGCGTGCAAGGTCGTGCTGGACAGCTCGATCAGCGATGACAACGTGCGCGCCCGGCTGTTCAACGACCTGCCGAGGACCACCCTGGAAAAGGCCCTGGAAGAGGTCAACGCGCTGATCCGCCCGGTAGATGACGTCTATTTTCTTGCATTGGAAGCGCGCTACCGCAGCGTGCGCCGCTTCCTGCCCGACCTGCTCAAGCACATCCGCTTCGGCTTCAGCCCGGCCGGCAAGGGCGTGGCGGCTAGTCTGGAGTGGCTGCAACTGAACCTGCCGCGCCGGAAGCCAGAGGATGACGCGCCGCAGGAGATCGTGGCCAAGGCTTGGCAGAAGCACATCACCCGCGAAGATGGCTCCCTCGACATGGGTGCCTATGTGTTCTGCACGCTCGATGCGCTGCGCACGGCCCTGCGCCGCCGCGATGTCTTCGTCTCGCCCAGTTGGCGCTATGCCGACCCGCGCCTTGGCCTGCTCGACGGTGCCGAATGGCTGGCGGCGCGACCGATCATCTGCCGGTCACTGGGCCTGACCATCGACGCCAAAACCACCCTGGACGCCTTGTCCGTCGAGCTGGATGCAACCTGGCTGGCAGTAGCCGCGCGCCTGCCCGACAACCCGGCGATTCAACTGAGCGAGAACACCGAGGGCAAGACCGAACTGTCGCTCGGGGCGCTGGACAAGCTGGACGAGCCCTGCTCGTTGCTGCAACTGCGGGCGGCCGTGTCTGACCTGATGCCGCGTGTCGATCTGCCGGAAATCCTCTTGGAAATCGCCGCCCGCACTGGCTTTTCCGAGGCCTTCACCCATGTCTCCGAACGCAATGCACGCGCCGACAACCTGGTCACCAGCCTCTGCGCGGTGCTGTTGGGCGGGGCCTGCAACACCGGCCTGGAGCCCTTGATCCGCACCGACAACCCGGCGCTGCGCCGTGACCGGCTGTCCTGGGTCAGCCAGAATTATATCCGCGACGACACCCTGTCAGCGGCTAACGCCATCCTGGTCGGAGCGCAAAGCCAACTGGAACTGGCCCAAGTCTGGGGTGGCGGCGAGGTCGCCTCCGCCGATGGCATGCGCTTCGTCGTACCGGTGCGCACCGTGCATGCCGGCCCCAATCCGAAGTATTTCGGCACCGGCCGGGGTGTCACCTGGTACAACCTGATTTCCGACCAATTCTCCGGCCTCAACGCCATCACCGTGCCCGGCACGCTGCGCGACAGCCTGGTGTTGCTGGCGGTCGTGCTGGAACAGCAGACCGAGTTGCAGCCGACGCAAATCATGACCGACACCGGGGCCTACAGCGATGTGGTGTTCGGGCTCTTCCGCCTACTTGGCTACCACTTCAGTCCGCGGCTGGCCGATGTCGGCGGTACCCGCTTCTGGCGCACGCGCCCGGACGCGGACTACGGCAAGCTCAACGGGCTGGCCCGCCAGTCGGTCAAACTCGACCTGATCGCCGAGCACTGGGACGACCTGCTGCGCCTGGCCGGCTCGCTCAAACTCGGCCGGGTGCCGGCGACTGGCATCATGCGCACGCTGCAAACGGGAGATAGACCCACCCGGCTGGCCCAGGCGCTGGCCGAATTCGGGCGGATCGAAAAGACTCTGCACACGTTGACCTATATCGACGACGAGTCCAAGCGCCGCGCCACCCTGACCCAGTTGAACCGAGGCGAAGGCCGGCACAGCCTGGCCCGCGCCGTGTTCCACGGCAAACGCGGCGAGCTCCGCCAGCGCTACCGCGAAGGCCAGGAAGACCAGCTCGGTGCTCTGGGCCTGGTGGTGAACATCATCGTGCTGTGGAACACCCTCTACATGACGGCGGCCGTGGAACGGCTCAAGCAGCACGGCTATCCAGTGCTGGAAGAGGATTTGGCCCGGCTATCGCCGCTGATCTACGAGCACATCAACATGCTCGGGCGGTATTCCTTTGCGGTACCGGAAGAAGTTGCGCGCGGCGAGCTGCGGCCACTGCGTAATCCAGACGACGACCTGTGATCCCCCTAAACGCTATGAGCAACACCCAAGCTGCTGCTGGATCGGCGGGCACTTCACCGAGCCGAACGAACAGAAAACGCAGCAATCCCCTGGGTTGGGGCGCAGCAGCGCCTTGCAGTTGCTGCACTCGTAATAGAACTGGCAGGCGTCCGTGGGCATGGTTTCCGGCTTGGCGAAGCCGCAGCGCGGGCAAGTCAGCACGGACTCAAGGACAATGGCGCTCATCGTGACCTCACTTCTGCACTGTGGAGGGGTATCCCGCGTTCGCGGTCGCCTCAGTCAGTGCCTCGGGCTGGGCCTTATCGGGATCGTAGGTGACGGTCGCCGTCTTCTGGTCGAAATTGACCTGGACGTCACTCACGCCGGACACCTTCTCCAGCGACTTCTTGACCGTGATCGGACAGAGTCCGCACGTCATGTTCTGCACGTCGAGCGTGACGGTTTTCGGGGGAGCCGCCAGCGCCACGAAGGGCAAGGCGAAAAGCACGGCGATCAGCAGTTTGCGCATGGTTAATCTCCTTCAGTAGAACAGCGGGGCGAGCCACGGCACGGCCAATAGGCCGAGCAGCAGCACGCTGACGATCCAGAACACGAGTCGCTGTCGCACGAGCGTGCGCGGATCGGCGCAGGGTGTACCTGGCGTACAAACCTGTGGCACCAGGTAGAGCTTGCGGAATGCCAATCCCAGGAACAGTAGAGTCAACCCGATGAAGAGGGGGCGTAGTGGCTCCATCATGGTCAGAGCGCCCACCCACGTACCGCCGACACCGAGTGCCAACAGCACCAGTGGCCCGACACAGCACACCGACGCACCGATGGCGGTCAGCGAACTCGCGACCAGCGAGCCTTTCCCGGTGAGTTGCATCCCCATTCCCATCTCCTGAGCCTGATTGCCTAGGTGCTATTCTAAACTCCGTACCAAAGTACGGAATCAAGGAGAAAGTGATGGCCACAGAGCTGACCATTGGCAAGCTGGCAGACGCCGCCGGGGTGAACGTCGAGACGATCCGCTACTACCAGCGACGCGGGCTGCTGGATGAACCAGCCAAACCCTTGGGTGGCCATCGGCGCTATCCGGTGGACATGGTGAAGCGACTGCGTTTCATCAAGCGGGCTCAGGCGCTGGGTTTCACGCTCTCGGAAGTCGGTGGACTGCTGACGCTGGATGAGTCGTGCGCCTGTGCCGAAACGCGAGCACGGGCTGCACGCAAGCTCGCGTTGATCGAGCAGAAGATGGCCGACTTGGTCGTCATGCAGCAACTGTTAGGCGAACTGGTGCAGCAATGTGATGCGGGAGACGGCGGAACGATCTGCCCGATCATCGAGGCACTGATCAGAGAGTAATGCCTGGCGGGTGAGCTGGAGATCGGAAAGCCCCTTTACGGTGGGATTCAGAGCTTACGTTGGTTTTTGGTTCCATTGCTCCCCAAACCCC